>BACX01000485.1 GCA_000333335.1 Sphingomonas-like bacterium B12
CACAGGGTTCGGCTCTTGATGGATTTGCGTTTTCTGCGCTATTTTGTGACGGTTGCGGATGCGGGCAGCTTCAACCGCGCAGCCGAGCGGCTGAACATCGCACAACCGCCATTGTCACGCGCGATCCAGCAGTTGGAAGCGATCGTTGGTGCCGAGCTACTTGATCGCTCGATACGGCCGACTCGGCTGACCCCCGTGGGAAAGCTGCTTTATACCCAAGCTCGGCAAGTGCTGGCACGAATGGAGGACATGGAAGCCATGTTGAAGGCCGCGGCGGCGAGCGAACGCCGCCGCTTCGTGATCGGCTTCGTCGCGTCGACGATCTACGCCAGGCTGCCGGAATTGATCCGAGAATTCCGTAAGGCAGCAGAAAACGTAGATTTGATTCTGGTGGAACATTCAACGCTCGATCAAATAGCGGCACTAAAAGAAGGCCGGATTGACGTTGGATTTGGTCGAATACGTTTTGACGATCCTGTTATTCGCCGCGTCATTTTAAGAGAAGAGAAGCTGATTGTAGCTTTGCCTGTGGGTCATCATCTCGCCGCAAAAATGGGACCGGTTTCGCTGCAGGATTTGGCAGACGAACTGCAAATTCTCTATCCGCGCTCGCCGCGCCCAAGCTATGCGGATCAGGTTCTGTCGCTATTCCGTGACCATGCAATCGAACCTCGTATCGCTCACGAGGCGCGCGAACTCCAAATTGCCATTGGATTAGTAGCCGCCGAAGAGGGTATCGCGATCGTGCCGGAGTCTGTCCGCTTTGCCCGTAGTCACGACCTGATCTTCCGCGAAATCGCCGAAAAGGTCACTTCTCCCATTATCATGAGCCACCGCCAACAAGACTCTTCGCCAGAGCTTCTTCTGATGAGTGAGGTCATAGCCCGCAGATATAGAGAATGGGGTTACGAGACGCCTTCAGCACTCCCGCGTGGAGTATGATGCAGCAACAAAGTTGCCCGAATTTCTTATCCGGACCCGGCGATCGGGCTACGCTAATCGTAGCCCATCGCACTCACCACCCGCGCTTTGCTATGGCGGGCCAAGCCGCATGTCATCTCCTGAAGCGAATGGGATCAGATTACGTCAGAGACGAGCGGAGGCCTGCAGATCCGCAGCGTTCGATCTCGAGAAATGGCTCGCGTTTCTGCCCGCGATCCGACCAAAGACGATAGCGTTGGCGACGGAATTGCCGCTGCCCAGATAGACCTCGCCCATGGCGCCTCCCGAGGCCTCGCCTGCAGCATAAAGCCCGGGAATAGGCCTTCCGGTAGCGTCTTGGACACGCCCTTCGCAATCGATCCGGAGGCCATAGGACGTCAGGCCCAGGCTCCGCATTTTCAGGACAGCAGCATAATAGGGCCCGTCGCCCAAGGGCCGCAGATGGAGGGGGTTCTTGAAGAACAGCGTATCGTTACCAGCCGCCACGTCAGCGTTGAAGCGCGTGACTGTCACTTGCAGCGCATCGGCGGGAACGCCGATCTTAGCTGCGAGATCTGGCAAATTTTCACCGCGCAGGAGCTTGCCGTCTCGCAGACCCGCATCGAGGGTATCGCGTTTCCAGTCGTTGGCCAATTCGCCCGCCTGGATCATTGCGGCGTAACGGAAGTCCAAGGGGGAATTTTCGAAGGAAGCCTGGTCGAAGATCGCGAAGGCGACCTGATCGGGCTGAGCGTCCAGGATGGACTTCTGGATCAGGTAGGCGGCCCCCTCGTCCATGAAGCGGCGCCCCAGGCGGTTGACGAAAATCAGCCAGCCGGGCGGCAAGGTCAGTTCGCGGCTGAGACCAGAGGTCATCATCATCGTGCCGCGATCCTCGCCGTAGAGATCGGCACCAACCGCAGGCCCGAATGTCAGCGCGTCTCCCTGTGCGGTGTTGGGGCCCCCATACCATCTCCCTTCCACCTGAGAGCTGGGATAATGCCGAGCGAGCAGTTCTTCGTTGGCACCGAAGCCGCCGCTCGCTACGATTACGGCCTTAGCCCTAATGACCTCGCCGTCCACATCGATGCCCACAACGGCATCGTCCTCAGCGACCAGCTTTTGCACGCGCGTGTGAGTAGCAATTTCCACGCCGGCAGACTGCGCGCGCCCCTCGAGTATCTCGGCAACCCGCGCCCCTCCGCCCACTGGCCAGTGGCTGCGTGCGGTATCTGAGATGTCGCCTTGCGAAAGCGCGCCGATTTGGACGCCGCAGTTGATCAGCCAATCGATCGTCTCGGAGCCGGCATCGCAAAATCGCCTCATGACCGAAGGCTCAATCCGGTAGCGGGACAGTGCCATCGCATAGGTAAACATAGCGTCGGGAGTGTCGTCGATGCCAGCATCGCGCTGAATCTTTGTACCAGCCGCATAGAGTGCGCCTCCCGAAGTCGCAGTCGCGCCCCCGCAGCGCGGGCCCGCTTCCACAAGCAGAACGCGTGCGCCGGCTTCGCTCGCCGTCACGGCGGCAGACAAACCGGCTCCGCCACCCCCGATCACGATCACATCGAAGTCGTGTCCTGCCATTTTTTTCCTAGCTGGCCTGTGCGCCGACAATCTTTCAAAGATTGGTATTCAGAGTTTATTCAAGAGGCGTAGATCGCTGCAGAGGCACGTCACTGCGAAAGGAAATTCTGATTCAGATATTCTGGGTCGGGGTATCTATAAAAGCCTTCGCCCGTTGCGACGCCGAACTTACCTTTCTCGAGAAACTCGGTTTTAATTCGATTTGCAACCTTAGCTAGGAGCGGCTCATTTTGTGCCGTAGCCAAGTTATCGCAGAGATGATAGGCGGTATTCATCCCTCCGATGTCTACAAGCATGAAGGGCGCAAAGCGGCTCCCGGTTGAGATCATCCAGCATTTGTCTATCGACTTGAAGTCAGCCACTTCGTCCGCCCACAGCTTCAATGCGGCCGTGACCCAGGGGACCACTAGGGAATTGGTGATGTAGCCCGGCTGCTCCTTGCCAATCGGTAGTGTCACCATCCCGATCGATCCGGCGAAGGCAACCACCGTGTCAAAGGTCGCCTGATCCGTTGCAGGATGCGCCATGACTTCGGCTGTGTTCCGCTTCCAGATTTCATTGGCGAAGTGCAGCGCCAGAAATCTGTCAGGACGGCCCGTGGCGTCCGCGATCTGGCTCGGCAGCAGCGTTGACGTGTTCGTCGCGAAGATTGTCTTTGCGGGCGCGGATCCGGCAGCTCTCTTGTAAAAGTCGATCTTTATGTCGAGGACTTCTGGGATAGACTCGATGAGCAGGTCTGCATTGGCAAGCGCAGTTTCAAGCGCATCGGTCATGCGGATCCGGGCAAGGGTCTCCGCGATCTGCGCGGGCGATGCCGCCATGTCCGTTGCGTAGCGTTCCCCGAGAGCTACCAGCGACGCCCGCCCGTTTCCGAGAACGTCATCGCTAATGTCGTAGAGCGTCACGTCGTAACCATAGAACGCGGTCTGAAATGCGATCTGGGTACCGAGAACGCCGCATCCCGCAATCACTATGTTCTTCATGGTATTTTCCAATTCAGACGACGCGCGCTGGATTGCCGCGTCCTCTCACGCAGCAAGATGCCCCGCTGCAATATAGGCGAATGTCATTGCTGCCCCCAATGTCGCTCCGGCGCCAGGATAGGAATCGCCGAACGGCGATGCCGAGCTGTTGCCGATTGCATACAGACCGGGAATAGGGGCGCCATCGGCCCGCTCCACCTGGGCGTTCGCGTTGACGCGGATACCGCCCTTGCTGCCGATGTCACCGATATAGATGCGGATAGCGTAGAAGGGCGGCTTGTCGATCGGTACGAGGCTTGGGTTTGGGGATGCGGATCGCTCACCAGACATCGTCTGGTCGAAAAGGGAGTCGCCACGGCCGAATTGTGGATCTTTGCCCGTTCTGGCCGCTTCGTTCATGTGCGCGACGACAGCGTTGAGCCGCTCGGACGGCAACCCTGTTGCGGATGCCAGTTCGGAGACCGTGTCTGCCTTGTAGATGAACCGGTTCCACCATTCGCGAGGGAGCGTCTTGTCCGACGCCATTGATGAGGGGATGAGGTTGCCGATCGGGTAATTCGCGCGATAGCGGGAATCGAAGATCATCCAATATGGATCGGAACTGCGGCGGTTCGAGCCCTCGGTAAGCACCTTATTGCCGATCCGGTCGTAGGAAGATGACTCGTTGACAAAGCGCTCGCCATCCGAGCGGACGAGAACACAACCCGGCGACCGGAACACCGGCCCCGGCACCATGGAATTGGGGACGTGGGGATCCGGGAACACAGCCACGGGCGTCCACCAGAAATGGCCCATCATCTCCGTGCCGGCGCCGACGTCCTGTGCCGCTAGCAGACCATCCCCGGTGTTGATGCCAGGTGCGATGCTGTGGCCGGCGCTGGTCGGTCGAAGGGCGTGCGTATCCCGTAGCGCCTGGTTGTGCTCGAACCCGCCCGCTGCGATGATGACACCCTTTGCAGCGCTAACGGATACTTCCTCGCCATCGTTGTCGAATGTCGCGCCGCTGACGCGGCCGCCGCTCTCGGCCAGGTCGGTCAAGCGCATGTTCAGCATCAGCGGTATGCCACGCTTCTCCATCGCGAGCCGTAGGCCACAGACGAGCGCCGCTCCCATCGTTACGCGGCGATCGCGCCGGGTAATGCGGCGCCAGCCGAAATCCGTCCAGTAACGCGCGAACATCTTGAGCATGGAGAATTGCCAGCCGGACGGCTTTTCCATCACGGTGTGCATGTCCGGCCAATCGAGTGCGACCCTGTGTCCGGCCTTCCAAAGATGAGAAGGTTCGCGCATCTCGAAAAAGATCGGACCGAGCTCTTTGGCGTCCAGTTTCGTCGGAACCACGCTGCGGCCGAACATGCCGCCGTCCACGTCCATGAAATAGTCGGGGAACGTGTCACCAACAACACCCACGCCGATTTGCTCGAGATATCGGATCATATCGGGCACCCATGCAAGGAATGCGTCGATGCGGTCCTCACGAACATAGCCATTGNCAATGGAGATCAGATATTTTTTGGCCTTCTCGATACTGTCGTCGCCGTTCATGAACGGGTTGTTGGGTGCCCAGATTGCACCTCCGGATAGAGCCGAAGTACCGCCAAAATAATGCGTCTTCTCCATCACGACGCTCTTCAGTCCGAGATCATGGGCCCGGATCGCGGCAAGCATGCCACCAGCACCAGATCCCACGACAAGCACGTCGCAATCGATGGCCAATCTTGCACCCATGTTCACGCCTTCCAATCCATATTCTTTTGTTGTCGCTCAGCCTGAGGCAAGTCGCTTATCTGGAGCACGGCTTCATCATAGTCAGACCCTATGCAGCGCACGTCTGAGGGCTTGGCCGGCATCATCGAAAGCCGTTCGGACCTCCGCTGCCAGCTCGAAGAAGCCGCAGAAGCCATGGATGAGGCTTGGATACTCATGATATTCGACGGGCACGCCAGCGTCGGTCAGGCGGGCTGCATATAGTCTATCTTCGTCGAGGAATATGTCATTGCCCCCCACCCCGATGAAGGCGGGCGGAGAGCCGCGGAGATCGTGGCGCAGGAGGATTGAGATTCGAGGATCAGTCCTTTGGCTGTCGGTCTCAAGGTAGGTGTTCAGGCACTTATTGTGCAGGCCAATGGTAACGAGGTGTCCTTCGGCAAACTCCTTTCGCGACGCGGTATCGATATCGACCTGGGCCATTGGATAGAACAGCAGCTGGAAAGCGCACTGCTTCCCCGGTGCGTTGCGCAGCTCCGTAGCGACGAAGGCCGCCATATTCGCCCCAGCAGACTCGCCACCAACGGCGATGCGCGTGGGATCAACGCCCAGCTCTCGCGCATGATCAAAGAGCCATGTCGTACTGGCCAATGCATCATCATGAGCCGCCGGAAAGTGGTTCTCCGGCGCCAGCCGATAGGCCACCAGCAAGACCTTGATGCCAGCGCCGAGCGCGAGACGCCGTCCGCTCTGATCGTGAGTATCAAGCCCGCCGACCATCCAGCCGCCACCGTGGAAGTAGACGAGGCAGGGGAGGTCGCCTTCCTCATTCGTCTCACGAACGGGCGACAGAAGCCGGGCATTCAGCACCACGTTCCCCGTATCTATCTGCAAATCCCGAGATTCAACCCCCGGGATCGGGGTCGGCGTCGACCGCATGGCGCTAAAGAATTTTCGCTGCTCAGGGGCGTCCATGGTTTCAAGCGCTGGGCCGGCATTAAGCTTTTGCAGGACAGCGGCAATATTCTGGTCAAGCATTACTGAACCTTTCTGACTAGCGCTCTATCGGCGCGCATCGCGTCGGATGTCAGCCGTGGTACGTCTATTAGCCTTGACCATGAGCGTGGTTGCCGGCATCGCTCCTCTGATCCCCGTGCAAAGGCGAAATCTGACTGCGGCGTGCTTCGCCCGCCGTCAGGCAATTCGGGTCGAAAGGGCGCCGAGGTCGCCAATTTTGATCCGGATTGTATCACCCTTCGAAATGAAGCGGCCGGTTTCGGCTCCCACGCCAGCTGGCGTCCCGGTGATGATCACGTCGCCCGGCCAGAGGTCGAAACGACTGCTGAGAAACGCGATTTGCTCAGCGACGGAATAAATATGGTGCCTCGTGTTCGAGTCTTGTCGAACCTCCTCATTGACCCAGGTCTTGATCGACAGATCTTCAGGGTCGGCAACGAATTCCGCAGGTGTCAAATAGGGACCAAGCGGACAGGATTTTGGAAAGACCTTCATCCCGATCCAGTCGTATCGGAATGGCGAACCGACGCCTTCCTGATGCCTGACCAGCCGATCTCGCGCTGACAGGTCGTTGGCGCAGCTATAGCCGGCTACATACGATAGGGCGTCCTTCTCGCTGACGTCGCGCGCGTGTTGGCCGATGATAACGGCGAGTTCCGCCTCAAAATCCAGCCTCTGCACTCCGGTGGGATAATCAACATCCTCGGCATGAGCCGCGAACCCTGTGCGGCCTGGAATCATGAAAAAGAAGGGCGGCAGTCCCGCGGCCCGGACGTCAATCACGGGAAGGTTCATCACCTTCGACATATTCTCAACGTGATCGGGGTAATTCGCCCCGCAGGCATACACGGTCGCCGCGCTCAGGGTGGGCGCGACAAGTTGCGCGGCAGCGAGATCGATCGCCTCCAGCGTTTTGTCGCCGTCGGCGATCCCGCGAGCAAGGACCTTCATCCGCTCATGCTGCACGCCAGTGTCGGATAGATAGGCTTCCAAGCTGCTATCGGGCAGGCGGTACGCCTGATCGGCAACGAGGATACCCAATTCCGGCGAGCCGGAAGGGGACAAGAATTGGAACAGCTTGTAAGATGTCACGAAAATGCTCCCACGCAAGCCTGCATCATACGTGCAATCAGTGCTGCGTCCGCGGTTCCTTGTGGAACTTCCCGTCCTGCATCACCGCCAGGATGTTGCTTTTGTCCTGAAGGAGCGTGACGTCCTGCGTGACATCCCCTTTCACGAGCACAATGTCGGCGAGATAGCCGGGCTTGATCATCCCCAGCTCATCGCCCATGTCCATCAACTCGCCACCCAATTTCGTAGCGGCAACGAGCGCGTCGGTGGGAGTGAAGCCCAACTGCTTGACGAAGATGTCGAGATCGCGTGCCTGCCAACCATGGGGATTGAACGGGAAGCCATAGTCCCCGAACGGGAGAACCCGGACACCGCGCCGGCGCAATTCCGGAATCAGCTCCCGGTGGCGCTCAAGAACCATCTGTCCGTCGGCTTTCTGTTCGCTAAGGTCCATGCCCGGCGGCGGTGTGAAATCCAGCATGGCTTGAATTACGCCTATCGCGGGCGCGACGAAAATCTCGTCCTTGCGCGCCTCCAGCATGTCCAGAGCTTCCTCGTCCGCATGCGTGCAGTGGTACAGCACGCGAAACCCATTGCGTACGCCAAGCTTGACCGCTTCGGCCGCATGGGCGTGTCCGTTCAGCCAGATGCCGGACTCAGACGCTTGCTCATGCGCGACACGTAGTTCCTCTTCTGTGTATTGCAGCTCGAACGACGTGCCGGGACGGAGCTGGCTTTCGCCCGAAATGAGAAGCTTAACGGATTTGGCGCCAAACTCCGCACTCTCCTTGATAAACGCCCGTATTTCATCCGGGCCGCTGAGCTGATGTTCATGCTCGGATTGGCCGGGGTTAAATGTGTTGTCGTCCCCCGCGGGCGGCTCCTTTTCGATCGTCGAGGGTATGAAACGGGGACCGGGCAAGCCGCCGCTCTGAAATTGCTGAGCTAGATAGATTTCCAGGCGCTTACTCAACGCACCCGCCGAATAGGCGCTGGTGATGCCATGATCGAGCAGGATGCGCGCATTGCGCGCTGCGGTCAGCGCCAGCTCTTCCGGTGGCATCATCATTTCCCTCACGGGGCGTTCGATCGAACTCGGCCAGGTAAGGTGCGCATGCGCATCGACCATGCCCGGCATTAGGGTGGCGCCCTCGCCATCGATCACATGCGCATCAACAGCAAAGTCGGCGGCGATCGCCGCGCCGTCGGGGGAAACGGCGACGATGCGGTTTTCCTTTACAGCCACGACGCCCGAGAAAGGGGGAGCCCCGGTACCATCAAAGATGCGGACGTTCTTGAAGATGATCATTTGAAGCTCCGTCGTACAAGACCAAGGCACTGAAAGAGATCGCTAAGGCGGTCCGTGGTTTTCTCCATCAGAAGTTCGCGCCAGCGCGGACACCGAAAGTACGCGGCGGCCGCAGCGTCGAACTATAGAAATTGCTGAACGGCGTTGGGAATGTGTTCGAGATCACTGTCTTGTTGAAGATGTTGTTCGCAAACACGCCAATAGAGTAACGCCGACCCGGCGAATAATAAGTGAGGGCGCCGTCGACCAACCAATATGCCCTTTGGTCCTCGATCGGCAGGAACTCGACGCCAGTGAGGCTCTTCGACTGATAGTGGGCGCGCGCATCGAAAACCAGATTGCCGGATCCAAGGGGAATAGTCTGCTGCCCGCCCAGGTTGAGCGTCCACTTGGGGGCGTTGGGGGGGCGCTTCCCGGAGCAATTTACGGTGTACACCTGCCCCGGCGTGCCCGCGTTGGGGCAGCCCGTTCCATTGAAGGCACCGCCATTGAGGTTGGGCGTCGTGTAGACGAAACTGTTATATTTCGCGTCGAGATATTGAAGGTCTGCAGTGAGCGTGGTCGTCGCGGTTGCGGCGAACCGAGTCTCAAGCTCGAAACCCTGAAAGGTGCCCTTTCCGACGTTCTCGATGGGGAAGATGATGTTTCCCTGCGTGTCGATGCCAAGATGGGCGATCTGCTGACCCTTGTAGCGCCAGCGGAACAACTCGAGGTTAACCTGCACGCGATTATTCAGGAACCGATTCTTAGAACCAATCGTGAAAGCGCTGATGGTCTCCGGACGATACACCCCCTCTTTGTTTGGCGTCGCCGGATTGTCGGCCGAATAATAGAACCCGCCCGCCTTGAAGCCGGTTTCGTAGCTCGCATAAATGAGGTTCCGCGGTGTCACGTCCCAGTCGGCGCCCGCACGCCAAGTGAACTTTTTGAACTTCCTGTCATCGTTAGTGGCGATGGTACCCTCTGTCTGAATCAAGCTCGGGCTGGAATCAGGATTGAACGAGATGATCCCGCCATAGGGGGGCGTTCCGAAAGTCGGCACCACAACAGGCACCGCTGGAGGAGTCGTATTGTATGGTATGGGCGGCGCACTGGGACATGTGGCAGCGAGACATATCCGCGTAATTCCCCGCAGGCTGCCGTCGAAGCTCTTGTCTTCCCAGGTCTGCCTTGCCCCGACACTCAGCCGAAAGTCGTGGGTGACGGCGTAGGTCAGCCGACCGAAGAGCGCCTTGCTTTCGGTAGAAAGGGTTTCGCTCCGGTAATAGGCGTAATTTTGGGTATTTACGATCGAGAATGGATCGTTTGTGTTTTCCTTATAGTAGAACCCACCCAACAGAGCGCGCAGTGGAAAATCATCCGTGGTTGCGAAGCGAGCCTCAACGGATTTCTGGTCGCTCTTGGACTTCTCCCGAACGTAGAAACCGGGCGTAAAGCTCCCGTAGTTCAGCCTTGCCTCCCGATAGGCCGGAATGACCGTCAAAGTGCCGACCGGTGTCTTCCAATCGATCGTTGAGGAGATTCCCCAGTATTTGTTGTCTAGGAACGGTTGTGCCTGTGGCAGGGGAATAGCCGCGAAATTTCGGCCCAAAGTGCCATTGGGTTGGCTCGTCAGGAAGGCCTGGCCTTCGGGGGACAGCAAGTCGATACGATCATCGACCTTCAGGGTGGACGGGGTGGCGACACCGTTTGCGGCCAAACGAGGGGTACTTCCAACCCCGTTTCCGCCCTGGTTGAAATAGTCCGCCGAGACGACGATCTTCAGGGTATCGGTAGGATCGACGCGTAGCGAAGCCCGCGTGCCCCAATCATCCTGATCATCCATGTCGTTGTTCATGTAGCCGTCGTGCTTGACACGGATGCCAGCGATACGGAACGCGGCGCGATCACCAATCGGAATATTTACCGCTCCATCGATACGCAGCGCATCGTAATTTCCATATTCCGCCGAGATGTTGACCTCAAACTTTCCCAGATCAGGTTTGTGGCTGATGACGTTGATCGCGCCGCCGGTGGCGTTTCGCCCGTAAAGGGTTCCCTGCGGTCCCTTCACCACCTCGACTCGCTCAAGGTCATAGAAAAAGCCTGTCGTCGACGATGGCCGCCCGACGAAGACTCCGTCCATGTTGAAAGCGATCGCTGAGTCGGAGAAGGCGTTGGAATTGAAGTTGCCGACGCCCCGAAGATAGAAGAGATTGTAAGGCCCAGCCGCAGTGGAAACCTGGAGCGCGGGCACAATCGAAGTCAGCTGAGTCGGGTTCGTTACCCCCGCCAACTTAAGGGTGTCACCCGTCACTGCCGTCACCGCGACGGCTGCACGTTGCAAATTTTCTGAACGGCGTTGCGCCGTGACGACGATCTCACCCAGCTGGCCTGCTGGGGAGCCCTCGGTCGTCGGCGCAGCTGACGATACGGGGGAAGTATTAGCCTCTGGGCTGACGCTTTGCGCTGCCGCAACTCCGCTCACGCTCACGCTCACCGCGAGCAGCGAAATCGCACTGTACAGGCCAACCTTTTTCATTCGTCTTACCCCTCCTAAAAGACATATTTTCTGTGATAGCGCGACATAATCTATTTGCCGCAGCTCTACGGAAGCGCGGCCCAACGCAAAAATTTCGGGTGGATTTCGCTATCGCAGCCGTACTCAGGAGTCGCGCTCCGGCACTTCAAATCGCTGTTGCCCTGGGTGCGCATCCCGCCTCCTCATCGACCCTTCATTTGCGAAGGTCCTTACCTCACAGCTTGATATGTCGGCCGACCCGCCTGGAGCAAAGATCAATTGGGTCTTAGGTCTATACCCTTGGAGTATGTGAGCCTCTTGCGTATATGACCGATACCCGGGCTGCAGATTGGCCAACTCGATATATTAGCTGAATGTGCATAGGGTGAGGCGAGTGAGCGCGCTGACACGATCGATGGCGCCAAAAGGGGCGTCGGCCGGCTCAATGGCTTTGTCGCCGCGCAACCGATCACATGGCGAACGAAGCGACTACCAAGGGCTGCGGGCGAGTAAGGGGTGGATCTCCTCCGTAGTCGCGCCCAACTCAGCCTCGCCCCCCTCAGCGCACCCTGCTTGAGCCGCGCGGCCTCGCCCTCGTGAGAGCGTTGGTGCTGCAATTCGATCCGGCCTGTCGCGCCGAGGATCACTAGGCCGGTGGCGGCGAGGGTGCGCGCCTGTATGTCGGCGCCGGCGCGCGACAGGCCGAGACCACGCGCGAGCTGCGCGCATGCGCTTCGATGCTCTGACGCAGGCGCTTTGCTGCCGGATCTTTCCCGTCGCCAGCGGCAGGTATCAACAGAAGCTGTCGTTCAGCACTTAGCCGGGGAACGACTGAACCTGGTCGCGAGCGGCCGGGCAGGAAGGCGCCAATTCTCGCCGTTATCGTAGCTTTCAGCCGTTCCTGAAATCTGCCGGTCGGCTTCTTGACGATCAACATTGGGAGCGACCGCAATCCGATCGTTGAGATTGGCCTGCCTGTGAGGTCGGGTCCAGCTTCGAAGACAGCGGCTACTCCGAACCCGATCCGAGAGAGCGAGGCGGGAAGCTCGGAAATGAGCTTCTCGCCTCATTCATTGCAGGATCAGGCAGCAGCGTTGTCGATCGCCTGCGCCATGCCGTCGACATCGGTGAGGAACGGCAGGTGGCCGGTCTGGAGCGTGACGGTCTTCCGCACCGGAACACGGGCGACCATCTTCGCCTGGAGCGCGGGGCTGATGACCTGATCGACGCCGGTGTGGACATAGATCCGGTCGACCTGGCCGAAGCGAGCGTCGGTGACGTGGACGGGGGTGACGAGCGGGGATGCCGGCTCGTCGAGGATCAGGTCGGGCAGCTTGGCCTTGAGCGGCGCGGGGCCGTCGTTGGCGAAGAGCTCGGCGCGCGCGTCGTAGCTCACGATAGCGAGGCCGCGCTCCTTGTCGATGGTCAGTTGCGGGCCGATCTTCGCATCCGGGTCCTGCTGGGCGAGCGACAGCAGCGAAACGCCGTCCTGCGGCAGATAGGCCGCGACGAACACCAGCGTCGCGATCTTCTCGGGCACCTGCTCGGCGGCGGCGGCGATGACGATGCCGGCGAAGCTATGGCCGACGAGGATCGCCGGGCCGGACACGCTGTTCAGGGCCTCGATGACGGTGTCGCGATAGAGGTCGAGGCTGACCTGATCGGCCGGCATTGGCCCGCCGGGACGGCCGGGCAGATCGACGGTGACCACCGTCCGGCCCTGCGCCTTGAGCTTGCCGGCGACATAGCCCCAGACATGACCGTCGGAAAAGGCACCGTGCACCAGGATGATCGCCGGCTTTTCTGCCATGCCGACGCTGGCCGTTTCGACGGACGTTGCGTTGCTCATAACCATTCCTTTCCTTGTTCGAAGCACCCCTCGGCGCCGTGGAAAAAGGAATAGGCGATGGCCTCTGGCCGAGATATGCCAGGGCCTCCGGTTTGCATGATGGATCGTCCGGCTTGACCACAGATTTCGGAATGTCCGCGGCTCGCACCGATGTGCTGTCGCAGGTTCTCACCCTCATCCGGCTGCGCGGGGATCTCGTCTATACGACGCGGCTCGGCCAGCCGTGGGGGCTGCGCTTCCCGCCGGGGCCGGCGCACTTTCACTATGTCGAGACCGGCGCGGCCTGGGTGACGCCGGCGGACGCGCCGCCGATGCGGATCGAAGCAGGTGACCTCGTGCTGCTGCCGCTCGGCAAGGGCCATGTTATCGCCGATGCGCCGGATTCGCCGGTGGAAGATGTCGATGCGGTCGCGCCCGGCCATTTCGACCGCGACAGGCTGGTCCTCAGCCACGGCGGCAACGGCCCGGCAAGCCAGCTCGTCAGCGGCTTCTTCAGTTTCGAGGGCAGTCCGCTTCCCGCAGTAATGTCGGCGCTGCCGCCGCTGATCCACATTCCGAAGGGCGACGCAGGCGCGCCGGCCTGGCTCGCCGCCATCTCGCATTTCCTGGTCGACGAAGCGCAGAAGCCGGATCCCGGATCGTCGCTGATGATCTCACGACTGATCGACCTGCTCGTCATTCGCACGCTGCGCAGCTGGGCGGGCAGCGAGGCGAACCGGGTGGGGTGGCTCGGCGGCCTCGCCGAGGAGCGGATCGGACGCGTGCTGGCGGCGATGCACGCCGATCCCTTCAAGCGCTGGACGGTGGAAACGCTGGCCGAGGTTGCGTCGATGTCGCGCTCGATCTTCGCCGAGCGTTTTACCGCTGCGGTCGGTGAATCACCGCTGCGCTATCTGTCGCGGTGGCGGCTGACGATCGCGGCGGACATGCTGCGCAGCGGCGGGCTGAAAGTGACCGAAGCCGCCTACAAGACGGGCTATTCCTCCGACGCGGCGTTCAGCCGCGCGTTCAAGAGCCATTTCGGCTATGCGCCGAGCGAGGCGAAGGCCCTCCAGACGGCGGTCTGAAGGGCCAGCCAGAGACGCGAGGCCTTTCGATTGTCCGATCGCTCAGGGCTTGGCGGCCCTGTCGATGAGCGCATCGAACTTCGCATCGAGCAGAGAAGCGGCGGCGCGGAGCGGCGGGTTGTTCCCGATCACCATCAGCGAGGACGGACGCAGATAGGTAATCGTCGTGCCCTGGCCGTCCTCGACCTCGGTCACGAGGATCTCGACCGGCGCGAACAGGCCGGCGGTGATGTCGTGACGGATCATCGTGACCGCGATCAGTGGGTTGCCGAGGATCCAGCGCACCGTGCGACGCTCGATGCCGAACTTGGGCAACCAGCCGCCATGATCGATCTCGGCGAACAGCATGAAGCCGCTCTCGCCTTCGTACTTCTCCGTCAAGGTCTGGCTGAATTCCGCTTCGGAGATGTCGGTCTGGGCCAGGCGGACGATCTCGGCCGGGTTGATGCGCCCCATCGACATGCGGAGCCGCTCCAGCACCTCGTCGAAGCCGACCGACGCGGTGACTTCGATGCGGACGCCGGTGAACGGCATGGGTTTCACTTCTGCAGTCATGACGATTTCCTTCGGAATGGACCGCATGCGGGGCGATGACCGGCATCGCCCCGCTTGGGCCAGCTCATTCAAGTATCAGTGCGAGGCGGCCGCCTCGATGTCCTTGGCCAACTCTTCCGGATCGGTGAGAAAGGGCGTGTGGCCAGTGGGCAGGGTGAATTCCACGCGGACCGGCGTGCTGGCGACCATCTTCGCTTGGAAGGCGGGGCTGATCACCTGGTCCATCGCGGTGTGAATGTAGACCTTGTCGATCCGACCGAAATTGGCGGCAGTCACATGCACCGGGGTGGCGAGCGGCGCGAGCGGCTCATCCAGGATCAGATCCGGGATCGCCTTGCGCAGGCCCTCCGGGCCGCCATTCGCGAACAGGTCGGCGCGGGCCGAATATTCGATCGAGGCGATGCCCTGCTCCTTCTTGATCTGCAGGTGCGGCCCGACCTTGGCGTCAGGATCCTGCATGGCGAGCGAGACCAGCGAGTCACCGTCATGCGGCAGGTAGGCGGCGGTGAAGACCAGCGTCTTCACCTTCTTGGGCGCCTTCTCGGCTGCGTCGGCGATGACGATGCCGCCGAAGCTGTGGCCGACCACGACGGCGGGACGGTTGAGCTTGGCCAGCGCCGCGACCACCGTGTCGCCGTAGAGGCTCAGGCTGACCTTGTCGGGGGTCGCGGCATTGCCGGGGCGGCCCGGCAGATTGACGGCGACGACCTGGTATCCGTCTGCCTGCAGCTTGCCGGCGACGTGACCCCACACCTGATCATTCTCGAAAGCGCCGTGCACCAGCACGATCGGGGGCTTTTCGGCAGCCATCGCGGCGGTGCTGAAAGCGAGGGCGGACGTGGCGAGAGCGGCAAAAAAGAGCTTCATGTTCTTGTTCCCTTTGTCAGAGCATCACCATCGATGCCGTGGGAACATCTCTAGATTTCCGCCCCATCAGCGCCCATTCCACGGCCTCCGGTTTGCATGATCGATCGTCCGGATCGCGCACTGAAGGCGCCGCTCAAGCCGCGCCCCCTCGTCCGTCAGCGCAGGAAATCGAGCGACTGCGGTGCCACTCTTATTGGCACGGTGAAGCGGAATCCCCTTGCGAGCGGCGACGACCACCTCAGCCGAGCAAAGCTGCCCATCAGCAAGGCGCCCTAGTCGGTCATAGACTGTCTTCAAGACGCGGCCCAGAAGCTGCCGGGCGGCTATCGAAAGCTGGCAGCTAGTCTTTCGTTGCCTTGAAGCGCGATCGCGGCAGACGTCTGATCGTTGCGCAACGATCACGTGCCTCCACGTAAATGAGCCGATGCTTTCTCGGGTTGGAACCAAAGCTGGACGAAGCGTTGGATTGCCATGACGATCAAACAGGTTGCAGCTCTTCCTTATCGCATGGGTTTCGATGGACGCCCGGAAGTGATGCTCATCACATCACGGAGCGATGACCGACATTGGCTACCGCCAAAAGGGCATTTGATTGATGGTCTGGAACCTCACAACGCCGCAGCCCAGGAAGCACACGAAGAAGCTGGCGTGATTGGTGAAATATCGGAAAGGCCCATTGGCGCGTATCGCGCCCAGAAAATCCGTACGAACGGACAATCGGACGACCTCGAGATCACTCTCTTTCCAATGCGTTTCGTGCGTCGCGAGACTGATTGGCCGGAGAAAGGGCAGCGCGCAATACTCTGGTTCGATCCACAAGATGCGGCCCGCGCGGTACGAGAGGCTGGCTTATCGCGCCTACTTTCGGAATTTCGGCCTTTTTGACACCAGGTCTCAAGGACGCCGCAACTTGAAAATGGATATCGTCACGAACTGGTGATGCACGGGCGGCGTCTCTGTACCAGCGTCAATGAGCGCCATCCAATGGTTGGCGTTGGGTACAGGGCGCAACGGACGGATGTACCTTTAGGCTTGTAGCCGTAGAAGACGCTGATGGACGAGGAACTGAGCGACGCGCACTATGAAGCCCTGGCGAGCATTCGCCACGAACTGAGGCGTTTCCTGCATTTCAGCGAGCAGGCTGCGTCCGCATCGGGGGTGACAGCGCAGCAGCATCAGGCGCTTCTCGCCATCAGGGCGTCGGGCGGCTCGATGCTCGTGGGAGCACTGGCGGATCATCTGCTGCTTCGACCTCACAGCGCGAGCGAGCATGTCGATCGTCTCGTCAAGCTGGGCCTGGTCCGCCGCGGTGGCGGCACGACGGACAAACGACAGGTCCCGGTCGAACTGACATCGGAGGGCAAGGCGATGCTGGCATCGCTCTCCCGCGTGCACCGTGAGGAGCTCCGGCGGATACGCCCCTTGCTGACTCAGCTCATTGGGACGCTCTGACGAGCGAACTGGTAGCTTCGTTGTATCTCGATGTGGGGAGCCGCGCCGCCGGGGTTGAGAGCGGTGCAGACATGACCGAGCAATCCGTCTCCAACGCCATAGACCAATCCATACAAAGCCAGCTCTCGGCCGCTTCTCCAGGCCTCAGTCACGATTGGGTGCTGCGATAGCGCTTGCACCTGCTCGATCACATTGAGTTCGCACAACCTGTCCAGCTTCGTACCACGCGAACAGCCAGCGAGGTCATCGTGGTGTTGCCCATATAATCGACGAACAGGCGCCAACCACTGCGCGACCGCGTCAGCCGGTTCGGTGAGAACCGCTTCGATCCCGCCGCAGCCGTAATGGCCGACCAGCAGGATGTTATCGATGCCCAGCGCATCGACGGCGTAGGCGAGCGCGGCGGTGAAATTCGGATCCCCGGGCTCAGCAAGATTGGCGACGTTGCGGTGAACAAACATCTCGCCTGGATCGAGATCGACGATCTCGGTTGCCGGAACCCGGCTATCGGCGCAGCCGATCCAGAAGTAACGGGGGCGCTGTTGTCCGACCAGGCGAGCAAAGAAGCCCGGATCGCTGGTCGTCTTTCGTTCGGCCCACGCTCGGTTTCGTCGGAGAAGATCCGGGACGGGACCATCCGCAGCACCGACTGTCATGTCGGCGAGTGAAGGTTCGATACGGTGCCTCGCGTTTTGCCCTTGGCTCCGTCCTTAATCAGACGGCGCAGGCGATCCTGCTCTCGCCATGCTCGACCCACTGGGAGCAGTGCGAGAGCGCCGATCCCAAGGAAGAGGATCACCATCTGGACGAATGGGCGTCGTGCGGCGCCGGGAATGATGAACAGTGATGCCAGCACCAGCCAGGGGCCGAGCTCAGGCAACCGCATCCACTTGAAGACGTGCCACGCGGCCCAGGCGACGAGCGCGGCAGCAACAATGCCGCCGAACACCTGGAGCAGACAATTGGCAAATACGACGAGCATATCGCGGTCCCCCTGCTGGTTCGGACAGCATCATGATATAAATATCGTAGAGCGATGTATGTTCCCGATCAAATCTATTTCGCGAAGCGTGAGCGGGCGGTTTCGGCCTGGCGGTGCGCGCTCCGCGCCTTGAGCAGATCCTGCCTCGACAGGATGCCGACGACGCGACCGCTTTCAGCTTCCACGATCGGTACGCGACCGATACCGGTTTCTATGATCATGTCCGCGATCAGCCCGCACGGCGTTTCGGGATGCGCCGCAGGCTGCGAGACATCGGACAGCGTTTCGGCGAGACTGACATCGCCTTCCGGATCGGCGACCCGCCAACGGAGCGCGTCGGTGCGTGACACAAGGCCGAGCAGGCGCCCGTCAGCGTCGACGACGGGATAGCTGCGATGCTTTGCCTCATCGGCGAAGAAAGTGCTGGCCGCGGTGATGCTCATTGTCCCGGACAACGTGTCCGGATGAGGCGTCATCAGCTGCCCCGCCTGGAGGAAATCGAGCGGATCGACGGTATATTCCTGCAGGATGTGCCGGCCGCGCCGGGCGATCTTCTCGGTGAGGATCGAGCGCCTCATCAGCAGGACGCTGACCGCATAGGCACCGCCGGCGCTCGCGATCGTCGCGGGGAGGCTGACGAAGTGGCCCCGTCACTCGGCCGCGAAGAGCGCGCCCGTCATCGGTGCCCGCATCGCGCCGCTCATGATCCCTGGCATGCCGATCAT
>BACX01000484.1 GCA_000333335.1 Sphingomonas-like bacterium B12
GAACATAAGGATCGAATCCCGCGTTACGCCATCGTGGCCGAAGCGAGGAGCTTCGCCCGGCCAAAGAGCGAGTCCCAGCCCCCAGTTATCCTTGACCGGCGTCATCATTGTCCGCGTCATGGCGGTCGAAAGGCGATGCCCCCTTTGTCCCGCAGCGGAAGCCTGCAGGTCGATCAGCAGGCGCGCCAGATCGCCGGCCGTCGACCATAGCCCCGCTGGCGCAAGTTCGGGTTGGACGAGATAGTTGCCATCAATCGGTTTGCCCCAGGCGGACCCGAAGGCCATGTCGGCGCGGATCGCACGTGATGGCGGCATGGTGAAGGCGCTGCGTGTCATTCCAAGCGGCCCGAGCACCTCCCGTTGCGCAAGGGCGTCAAAGGACATTCCGGTGACATCCGTGAGCGCGAGTTGAGCCACGACATAGCCGCCGCCGGAATATTCGAACTGCGCGCCTGCCGGCAAAATGCTGCGGACAGCCGGCGTGTTTGCTGGCGGGACACCATCCAGAATTTGAACAGTCGTAGGAAGCGGCGCGCCGGGCAAATAGCCAACAAAGCCGTGACCCCCGAGTCCGGCCGTATGGCTCAGAAGATCGCGAAGGGTAACGCCGTTGGGTGCAAGCCTCTCGTCTTTCGGCAGCTGCCAGGAGCGAAGCGCGTCGTTGATATTGCGGTCCAGCCCGATCTTGCCTTGTTCGACCAGCCGCAACCCCGTGACCGCGGTAACAACCTTGCTGATGGATGCGGCCTGAAAGGCGGTCTTCGGGGTGACTGGCGCACATGTGGCGTAATCGCGGAAGCCCCAGCCTCGCGCCCAGTCTATCTTGCCCTTGTGGATCACGGCGACGCTGATGCCCGGTACGTCCAGCCGGCTCATCTCCTCGGCAAGCGACACGGGTTTACCGCCAGGCTTGACCACCGCGGGCAGCAGGTTGGCCTCGATGTAGCGCGTATGGGCATTGCTAGGACCGCCTACGGCCGCTGCGGGAGCTGGGCAGCTATCCAACTTGGCGGCAGCGGGACTGGTGAGTGCGAATGCAACCATCGAGGTCGGCAACGCCAATATCAATATTCTCTGCATGGTCTCCTCTCTTCTTTACGGGCGCGGATCGCGCGATCGCTTTTGGACGCACGCGTGCGTCGGCGTTCCGCCGCGCAGCGCGCGCCGGTGGCTCAGCAATCTCGTAATCAGCGTTTATCCGGTGGCAGGTTCCGTGCTGGCCGCTTCAGGCAATTCGGCATGCCATCGGGCTAATACGTTTAAACCTGCGAGTTCGATCACAACGATTCCACCCTGGCGCAGCGCTTGCGCCGTTCCGAAGTCCAGCAATCCAAGCAGGACGATGCTGGTGATCGCCGCTGCGAGCAAGAAAGCGGCCGTAGTTTCGACGCGCGGCCAATCGCGATCCAACAACGCCCAGGCCATCCGCAAATGCCCGACCCCGAGAAGCAACGTCAGTATTGCCAGCAAAGGGATTGCCACCTGATAGGCGTTGGCCAGAAAAAAGGCCTGAAGGCTCCCCGCAGCGGCGAAGTTGCCGATGCTGAGGAAGCGTGAAACGCCCGATAGAGCGCCGCCGAGCTGCAGTGCCGCCACGGGGAGCATGAGCCCGATTGCAAACCCATGGGACGTCAGTGTGAAGCGTCCCTCGTCGTGCATTGGCATGCGTTGGAACGAGGCGAAAAGGCATCCGAAAGCAAAACGCAGGGGCTTGCCCGCATCGATCGCTTTTTCAAGCTCAGCCTGCATCGCTAGAGCCCAGGCTTGGTCTTTCTTCGCCATGCACGCGGTGGCAAGCGCCAACGTGGCTCGGGCTAAAGCGGGTTTCATGCCGTCACCCCCTTAGACTCGATCGGCCGGCCCAAGGACGCTACCTCGATGGCCAGCGCAATTCCTTTCATCGTCAGTCGATAGGCATGGCGCGGGGGTCGACCAGGACGTTCCGGCTCGCACCATTGCGCCTCGACCAGTCCCTGGTCCGTCATACGCATCAATAATGGATAGAGCGTTCCAGATTGAAGGCCGGTTTCTTTCATCAGATCATAGCCGTGACGCCACTCCCGGCTGCTGGCGGAAAGAGCGGCAAGAAGGCAACGCATCTGCTTTGACGGGCGACGGACTCGGGCCATGCACTAAAGTCACATATGTAGATTTAAGCGTCAATTGCCTTTTTTTACGGATGAAGGACCCCATGCCATGGGTTGCAGATTTTGCTTCCAGCAGCGGGGGCGTATCCGAAACTGCCGGACGGGAGAGCGCCAATCCAAGACGTAGAGGGGCTTCGACGCTGTTCCTAATAGCCGACCGTCAACTCCTTGGCATCCGACGGCGAGTGGGCGGACGGGGGATGACCTTGGCTGGGACAATACCGACATTCGCACGCCACATTCCGAAAGGCAGCTATTGTCATAAGCTGACACATTGTCGTTCAGCTGCGCCCATTCAAGGTGGACACGGTCTGGGAGGGAGTTCCGGATCATCGCTGCCGTCAGACAGCGTGGCATGTGAGCAATAAAAGCTATTACGGACCGTTCGTGACTTTCAATCCTTGCAATCTAAGATGTCGCGCAACGAAATCGCCATATTTCCGAGAGGGTCAGTGTCAGGAAAGATACCCGCCTCTATGACTTTTCGACCTTGAACATAGTCCTTGACCGCATTTACGCAATCGATTGCGACGATCTTTCCGTCCTTCAAATAGACCACTGAAAATGTGCGTTTAACTACCTCGCCGCGCACCACCGTGTCATCATAGCCCAGATTGATTCCAGCGGTCTGCAGTTTCAGATCGTACTGATTGGACCAGAACCACGGGAAAGCTTTGTAAGGCTTCTTATCGCCACAAAGGGTTTTGGCGACGCAGATCGCCATGTCGTTGGCATTCTGCACGGACTCCACCCGCATGACCGCGCCGTGCGCGTAGTCGCATGCGAATGCGGCGCAGTCGCCAATGGCGTAGATGTCTGGAAGCGAGGTCTGGCAATATTCGTCCACCTCGACACCGTTCGAGCCCAGAGCACCCGCATCGAGGAGCGGACCCACCGCTGGTATGATGCCAATACCCACGATCACTGCCTCGGCCGCCACGACCTCACCGTCAGCAAGCTTCACCCCCGTCACGCGACGGCCCTCGCCAACCAGGCAATCGACCTTGACGCCGGTGCGCAAGTCCACTCCATGACGGCGATGCTCGCCTTCGTAGAAGGCGGAGAGCTCCTCCCCGGCCACGCGGGCGAGAACGCGCGACAGCGCTTCCAGCAGAGTGACTTCCAAATTGAGCTTGGACAGCACTGCTGCTGCTTCCAGCCCGATGTACCCGCCCCCAATAACGACCACCTTGCGCGTGCCTGCATCGATCTCGGCCATCAACGTGTCGCAATCTTCGCGCGTGCGCACGGCGTGGACGCCAGCAAGGTTCGCACCCGAACAGGACAGCCTGCGCGGATCCCCGCCAGCGGCCCACACCAGAGTACCATAGCGTACGTGCGTGCCGTCGGACAGCGTCACTTCGTGCAGCTCGGCTTGGACTTCTGTGACTTCGGTGCCAAGCTTGAAGCGGATCTCCTTCTCCGCCCAAAAGGTCGGCGGTCGAATGTAGAGCCTGTCGAACGTCTTCTCGCGCGCGAAATATTCTTTCGAGAGGGGTGGGCGTTCATAGGGGTACTCGGGCTCGCGACCGATCACGGTGATGGTGCCGGCAAACCCATGCTGGCGAAGCGCGATCGCGCACTGCGCGCCCGCGTGCCCTGCTCCCACGATGACGACGTCCGCGTTTGTCATCACACGCGCTCCATGAGGAGCGCCACTCCCTGACCGACACCGACACACATGAACGCAAGCGCGTATCTGCCATTCGTGCGCTGCAATTCTTCAACAGCAGACATCGCAATACGGGCCCCCGACATGCCCAGCGGATGGCCAAGCGCGATGGCGCCGCCGTTAGGATTGACCCGCTGGTCGAGAGGGTCGATCCCGAGGTCACGCAGCGTGGCGATCGCCTGGCTTGCGAACGCCTCATTCAGCTCGATCACGTCGAGTTGCTCAACCGTGATGGCATTGCGTGACAGCAGCTTGCGGCCCGCCTCGATCGGCCCGACGCCCATGATCCGTGGAGCGATGCCTGCCGTTGCCATTCCGATCACGCGGGCACGCGGGGTGAGCCCTTGGCGTGCCGCTGCCGCCTCCGAAGTGACCAGGATTGCTGCTGCGCCATCGTTCAGGCCAGAGGCGTTCCCGGCTGTCACGGTGCCATCCTGTTTCACCACAGGCTTAAGCTTTGCCAGCGCCTCGAGGGTTGTTGCGCGGGGATGCTCGTCGACGGCAAAGACGATCGGATCGCCTTTCTTCTGGGGGATCGAGACAGGCACGATCTCGGCGGCAAATCGCCCACTTGCCTGTGCTCGCGCTGCCTTTTCCTGGCTCGCGAGGGCGAAGACGTCCTGCTCCTCGCGACTGATTTGCCACTGCTCGGCCACGTTCTCCCCCGTGGTCGGCATGGTGTCTACGCCGTAGGCCGCCTTCATTGCTGGATTGACGAAGCGCCAGCCCAGCGTGGTATCTTCCAGCTTCTGGTCGCGGCCGAAGGCGCTGCCCGCCTTGCCCATGACGTAAGGCGCGCGGGTCATGCTCTCGATGCCGCCTGCGATCATAAAGTCCGCGTCGCCGCTGCGGATCGCCTGTGCCGCAATGCCGATCGCATTAAGGCCGGAAGAGCAGAGGCGGTTGACGGTGGCACCGGGGACGCTCTCGCCCAAGCCTGCCAGCAGCACTGCCATACGTGCAACGTTGCGGTTGTCCTCCCCGGCCTGATTTGCGCAGCCGAGGATCACATCGTCGAGCGCCGACCAGTCCACGTTCGGGTTGCGCTCCATAAGCGCCTTCAGCGGTAATGCCGCAAGATCGTCGGCCCTTACGGCGGAAAGGCCGCCGTTGAGCTTGCCGATGGGCGTACGGATGGCGTCACAAATGAAGGCCTGGGTCACGGAATTTCAGCTTTCGAGAAAGGAGATGATGGCCGCTGCAAGCGCCTCGGGTGCTTCGAAGGGCGCGAGATGCGCGGCTTCAAGCGAGACATGCACGGCGCCGGGGATGTGCCCGACCAGATATTCGCCGTGCGGCTTGAGCGGGGTCGAGGCATCACGCGTGCCGGTGACGACGAGTGTCGGGGCGGCAATGCGCTCGATCCGATCGGCAAGATCCATGTCGCGGATCGCCGCGCCGCATCCCGCATAGCCCTCGGCGTCCATCGACAGCAGCTGTCGCAACACGGTCTGGTAGGTCGCAGAGCTGGCAGCGTCCGAAAGAAATCGGCCCATTGCCAAGTCTGCTATGGAAGCCATGCCCTCAGCGCGGACTTTCGCAACGCGGTCGGCCCACGATGCGCTGTCCATCGTCGCCGACGTACAGACCGGAATCAGCTTCTCGATACGGTCCGGTGCGAGCAACGCCAGTTCCATGGCGATCATGCCACCCAGCGACACGCCCGCCAAAGAAAAGCGCTTGATCCCTGCCGCGTCGGCAGCAGCGAGGATGTCGGCAGCCAGCATGGACAGGGTCAGATCGCCGGGCGTGGCTGCGGATGCCCCGTGACCGCGTGTGTCGATACGCAGCAGCGCGAAGCGCTCGCGCAGCAATGGCAACATCGGTGCCCACAAGTCCATGTCGGTACCGATGGAATTGAGCAGCACCAGCGCGGGCGCATCGTCTATGCCGTCGCGTTTCCAGTAGATGCCTGTGGTTGTGAACGGCACGGCTTCAGTCCTCCGGAGCAATCGTCACGCGCAACCCATCGAGCGCTGGGGTGAGCGCGATCTGGCAGGACAGTCGTGAGAACCGGGTACGATGGTCGGAGCTGTCGAGAAGGTCATTCTCGTCTTCGCCCGCTGCGGCGGCTTTGTCGGCCCATGCCTCATCGACGTAAACATGGCATGTCGCGCAGGAACAGCAGCCCCCGCACAAAGCGAGCAAATCGTCAAAGCCATTGTCGCGAATGGCTTCCATGACGGTCACGCCTTCAGGGGCTTCAATGGTGGTTTCGTCTCCCGAACGGTCGATGACGGTCAGCTTGGGCACTTCGATCTCTTTCTCGCTTTAGGCCGCTTCGAGCAGGGTGAGCGGCGTCCCGGTCTTTTGGATAAGTTCGGCCTCGGTGACGCCGGGGGCGAGTTCGAGGAGGGTAAGCCCGCCGTTGGCCCGATCCACGGCAATCACCGCGAGGTCGGTGATGATGAGATCCACGCACGCCTTCCCGGTGAGGGGAAGCGAGCATTCGGGCAGAATCTTGGGGCTGCCGTTCTTGGATACATGATCCATGACCACGACGACGCGCTTGACCCCGGCAACGAGGTCCATCGCACCGCCCATGCCCTTCACCATCTTGCCCGGGATCGTCCAGTTGGCGAGGTCGCCTTTCGCCGAAACCTCCATCGCACCCAGCACTGCCATGTCGATATGGCCACCACGGATCATGGCGAAGCTGTCCGCCGAAGAGAAGAAGCTGGAGGTCGGCAGCGCGGTGACCGTCTGCTTGCCGGCGTTGATGAGGTCCGGATCGACGTCCTCATCGTACGGGAACGGGCCGATGCCGAGCATGCCATTCTCGCTCTGCAGCGTCACTTTCATACCTTCCGGTACGTGGTTCGCCACCAGCGTCGGGATGCCGATGCCGAGGTTCACATAAAAGCCGTCCTGCAGTTCCTTTGCGGCGCGTGCCGCCATTTGGTCGCGGCTCCAGCCTTTGATTTCCTCACCCATTACGCCGCCTCCCTCTCGCGTATCGTGCGCTTCTCGATGCGCTTCTCGTTGATGGTGGAGAGTACGACGCGGTCGACGTAGATGCCGGGAGTGTGGATGCAGTCCGGATCGAATGCGCCGTCCGGCACGATTTCCTCCACCTCCGCCACGGTGACTTTGCCAGCCGTAGCCATGTTAGGATTGAAGTTGCGCGCGGTTTTTCGGAACATGAGATTGCCCGCCGCGTCCGCGCGCCAGGCCTTGACGATGGACAGATCGGCGCGGAGCCAGGTCTCGCGGACATATTCCTCTCCCTCGAACACCTCGATTGGCTTGCCCTCGGCCACCACCGTGCCGACACCTGTCTTCGTGTAGAACGCCGGGATGCCCGCGCCGCCCGCGCGGATGCGCTCGGCCAACGTTCCCTGGGGCGTCAACTCGAGTTCGAGGTCGCCGGAAAGATATTGCTGCTCGAAGAGCTTGTTCTCACCCACGTAGGAGGAGATCATTTTCTTCACCTGACGAGTTTCCAGCAGCATCCACAACCCGAACCCGTCCGCGCCCGCATTGTTCGAGATGACGGTCAGATCCTTCACGCCAGACCTGCGGATTTCCGGGATCAGGCTTTCAGGATTGCCCGAAAGGCCGAAACCGCCCGACATGATCGTCATGCCATCGAACAACAGGCCATCGAGCGCTGCGGCTGGGCTTTCGTAAATTTTCGACATTTGGGCTCCTTCAGCCGATATCGCCGCCGGCGACGGGCAACACCGATCCCGTGATGTAGCTGGCCTCGTCGGAGGCGAGGAACAGGATGGGGGCGATCTGCTCCTCGAGCGTGCCGTAGCGTTTCATGAACGTCGAGGATGTTACCTGCGCAATGGCTTCAGCCATCCAGGCCTGTTCCTGCACGTCATCGCCTTGCGGGTTCCGGGCGACACGGCGTGGCGGGGCATTGGTGCCGCCCGGCGCCGTGGCGACGACCCGGATACCGGCCTCGGCATATTCCATGGCGAGTGCCTGCGTCAGGCCGTTGATACCGCCCTTCGCCGCAGCATAAGGCGCGCGCCGAATGCCGCGCGTGGCGTTGGACGAGACATTGACGATGGTGCCCGCGCCCTGCTCAAGCATAGCGGGCAACGCAGCGTGGCAGCAGTAGAGCGTGGGCATGAGGGAGCGGCGGATTTCCGCGTCGATCTGCGGAGGCTCGAACGCGGCGTAGGGCCGCATGCGGATCGCGCCGCCGACGTTATTGACGAGGATGTCGATGCGTCCGAAGGCCGCGATCGCGGCTGCCATCGCCTCGGCCGCGCCCTCGTAGGTTTCGAGGTCGCACTGCACCGAAGCGGCCTTGCCGCCTGCCGCGATGATACCTTCTTCCACCTCGGTCACGAAATCGGCACGATCGACGAGCAGGACTCTCGCTCCCTCGGCCGCCCCGCGAGATGCTACCCCGGCACCGATGCCTTGCGCCGCACCGGTCACGACCATGACCTTGTTTGCGAACCGTTCTTTGAAGATCATTGCGACCCCCTCAGACGTGGTAGACGTCGATGACCTGGTGAATGTAGTCGTCCTTAAGGACGATCTTTTTCTTCAGGATCTTCGGCATCTCGCCGCTTGTGTCGAGCGTAAGGAAAGTGGTTCCGAAGAACTGCTGCGTCTGCTGGTAGCGGTGAGCGAGCGTGTTCCAATTGTAGCGCAGATCCACCGCGCCGGGGCGCCTTTCAAGCACTTCGACATTGCTGACAAAGTGCGAAGTGCGAGCTTCGGGGGTGCTGGCCGAGGACCGTTCGGTGTTGAGGCGGTAGACGCGGTCTTCAAGACCTTTGCGGTTCGGGTAATAGATCAGCGAAATCTCGGTTCGCGGGTTGGTCGTCAGCGCGTCATCGTCGGTCCAGGCGGGCATCCAGTACTCCGCGTCCTCCGAATAGCATTCCAGCCATTCGTCGAACGCGCGGTCGTCGAGCAGCCGCGCTTCGCGGTAGAGGAAAGCGCAGATGTCGGCGTAGGAAAGCGCGTCGGCAGTCTTTTCCAGAACAAGCGTCATTCCGCGGCCTCCAGCATAGGGGCGGCATCTTTCGCCATGCCGTCGAGCAGGATTTGCGCCCAGAATTCGTGCTGGCGCACAAAGAGGCCCTCATCCTCGCTGCGCTCGCTGGAGAGCAGCGGGTTCATTCCCATGGCCTTTGCGTTGGCATCCGGACCCGAGATCCAGCGCTTGGCGCCACGGCTGAGGTCGTTCCACAGTTCGCCGGCCCCTTCATAGGCCTTCTGGCAGCTGCGAAATTCCTCCAGGTCGTCGGGCGTGCCCATGCCGGTCACGTTGAAGAAATCCTCATACTGGCGAATGCGGTGGGCGCGGTCCTCGGCGCTCTCGCCCTTGGGAGCGTAACAATAGATCGTGACCTCGGTGGTGTGCACATCGATCGGGCGTACCACGCGAATCTGGGTGGAGAACTGGTCCATCAGAAACACGTTCGGGTAGAGCGCCAGGTTGCGCGTTTGTTCGAGGATGAACTTCGCCCTGTCGGCGCCGAGCCGCGCTTCCAGCGCCGCCTTATGGCTCCAGATCGGGCGCACCTCGGGATTCAGCACCTGTGTCCAGAGCAGGATATGGCCGTGCTCGAAGCCGTAGACGCCGCTCGCCGGGGCCTTCGACCAGCCGTTGGCGTCGACCGCCTTGGTCCCACCCTCGGCCCGGCGGCCCATGGTCGACTGATAGTTCTCGTGAACGGAGCTGACGTGATAGCCGTCGCAGCCGTTCTCCATCTGCATCTTCCAGTTGCCATCGAAGGTGTAGGTGGAATTGCCGGTGAGCACTTCCAGACCGTCGGGCGCCTGATCGACCATCTGGTCGATGATGACCTTTGCTTCGCCCAGATGCTGCTCCAGCGGGAGCACGTCGTGGTTCAGTGACGCGAAGATGAAGCCGCGATAGCTCTCGACGCGAGCGCGGGTGAGATCGTGCGACCCTTCAAGGTTGAAGCTGTCCGGATAAGCGCCAGTGCTGGCGTCCTTTGCGCGCATCAGAGCGCCGTCGGTTTTGAAGCTCCAGCCGTGGAAGGGGCATACGAACAAAGGCTGATTGCCCCGCTTGCGCCGGCACAGCTTGGCACCGCGATGCGCACAGGCATTTACCAGACAGTTGATGCCGCCATCCTTGCCACGGGTCAGGATCGCCGGAGTGCGCCCGATCCAAGTCGTAAAATAGTCGTTCTTCTTCTGAAGCTGGCTTTCGTGCGCGACGTAGACCCAGTTGCTCTCGAAAATGTATTTCATCTCGAGTTCGAACAGCGCCGGGTCGGTGAAGACATCGCGGCGGCAGCGGAACACGCCGGTCTCGGGGTCATCGACCACGGCGGTCGCGACGCGGCTCATCAGATGTTCGTGCATGATCCTGTCTCCCTGTTCGTGGCTGTCAGACGGTCTCGGCTTCGGGCAACGGCGCCGCCTCGGCACGGGCGCGCGAGGAGAAGCCTTCCTCTCCTGCGTTATGCGCACGCTGCAGCTGGAAATCGAACTGGATACTGGCGGTGTCGCCTTGGCGGATCGGCACTGGCAGGAGGCCTTCGCGGGTACCGAAGGCAAAGTCGTCGGCCGCGAAGGGATCATCGCCGAAGTTGATTTGCGTAGTCAGCGTGCGGTAGCCCGGCGCCTCGATAAAGAAGTGGACATGCGCCGGCCGGTTGCCGTGGCGGCCGAGCGCCTGCATCAGCATGTCGGTTGCGCCTTGTGGCGGCACCGAATAGCCACTCGGCTGGTTAGAGTGGAAGGCGTATCGCCCGT
This sequence comes from Sphingomonas-like bacterium B12, assembly GCA_000333335.1. Classification (GTDB taxonomy): domain Bacteria; phylum Pseudomonadota; class Alphaproteobacteria; order Sphingomonadales; family Sphingomonadaceae; genus Solisphingomonas. The sequence continues at coordinate 10,522 of BACX01000484.1, forward strand.
CCGGTCCCAGCTTGATACGGCGGCGATTATTGAACGGCGTCTGCTCGCCGGTCGGGTCGAAATGCGAATACCAGCCCTTTGAATTCGCATGCCATACGTGAACGATGGCGTTCCCGACCGGCTCACCATCCGGGCCCTTCACGGTGCCGTTCATATGCAGCATCTGACCGCCCTCGTCGGGATCGGTGCTGAGGTTCACGTTGCCTTCGACCAACGGCGCACCGGCGACGTATAGCGGCCCCTCGATGGTGCGGGGCGTGCCGCCGCTCAGACCGTCTTCGGCGTCCTTGGCATCCATGTAGAGGTCGAGGAAATGCTCGATGCCGGTGCCCGGCACGATGAGGCCGAACTCGCCAGCGCCGTCGGCGAGATACTTCACCGCAAGCCAGAATTCACTTTCCGAGATGTCGTGCTTCACAATCAGTTCCATCACGCTCTCGGTGAGGTCGCGCATGATTGCCTTGAGCCGTGGGTTGCCGCCGCTCTCGTTCATGCCCGCGGCGCGGTCGAGCAGCTGCTGGATTTGTGGGGCCTTTATGAAGCTCACGTCCATGTCATTCTCTCCTGAGATTTTATTCTTACGCGGCGGCGATCACCGATCGTCCTCGTGGATGGAGGATGGGTGCCGGCAGAGCGGGGTGACCTTCATGGTCATGAAGGGATAGAGCGGCAAGCCCATGAGGGTGTCATGCAGCGCCGAGTTGCTTTCGACGTCGAAGATCGAGACGTTGGAGTAGAGCCCGACCTTGCGCCAGATGTGGCGCCATATCCCCTCCTGCTGAAGCTTCTGGAAGTAGGCCTTTTCCTCGGCCTTGATCCGCGCCGCCTCGGCCGGGTCGAAGTCCAATGGGATGTTGACGTCCATTTCGACCATGAAAAGCATCAGTCTCAGGCTCCTGCGCTAACGACGTGGAGAAGAGGAGCGGTGCGGTCGCGGCGGAAGCAGGCAACCTTGTCGGGATCAAGCGCGATGCCGAGGCCGGGTCCGGTTGGCACCTTCAGCGCAAAATCACAGTAACCAAGCGGCTCGGTCAGGATTTCTTTGGTCTGCAGGAGCGGGCCGAACAATTCGGTGCCCCAGGCAAGTTCGGGCAGAGTCGCGAAGACGTGGGCGGAGGCGATCGTCCCCACGCTGCCTTCCAGCATTGTGCCGCCATACAGCCCGATGCCCGCGGCCGCACCGATCGCGGCCACTTCGGCCGTGGCGAAGAGACCGCCGGACTGGGCGATCTTGAGCGCGAAGACCCCTGCCGCCCCTGCCGACGCGATCCGCAGCGCGGAACGCGGACCGTGCAGCGCCTCGTCTGCCATCAACGGCACCGCCTGGTTCTTCGACAGGCGCGCCATCGCCGCCACGTCGTCACCGGCAATCGGCTGCTCGACAAGGTCGCAACCTACGTCTTGCAACATCCGCATGCCAATCTTGGCCTGCGCTTCGCTCCAGTTCTGGTTCACGTCGACCCGCACGCTGGCGCGATCGCCGAGCGCCTTGCAGATGGCGCCGACATGCGCAACGTCGTCGCGCACGTCACGCTTGCCGATCTTGAGCTTGAAGATACGGTGGCGACGCTCTTCGAGCATCGCCTCGCCCTCGGCGATGTCGCGCGCGGTATCTCCGCTTGCCAGCGTCCAAGCTACCGGCAGGCTTTCGCGCACACGACCGCCGCCCATCAGTTCGGAAACAGGGACGCCAAGCCGTTTGCCCTGCATGTCCAGGAGTGCGGTTTCGATCGCGCATTTGGCGAAGTGGTTACCGCGCACACCCTTGGCGATCTTCGCCATCGTCGCGCCGACTTGGGCGATGTCGCAGGTTTCCAGAACCGGGACGATGTAGGTATCGATGGCGGACTTGATGCTTTCAGGGCTTTCCTCGCCATAGCTGAGGCCGCCAATCGTGGTGCCTTCGCCAATGCCCCTCATGCCATCGTGATCGGTGAGGCGCACGATCACCATGGACTGTGCGTGCATCGTCGCCATCGCGAGCACGTGAGGCCGGATTGTCGGGATATCGACNATGAAGGTATCGACGCGGCTCAACACAGCCATTGCTGCGACTCTCC
>BACX01000483.1 GCA_000333335.1 Sphingomonas-like bacterium B12
CGAAGGCCGACGAGGTGTCCGACCTCCAGGCTAGGGTGGCACAGCTCGACGCGCGATCGAAGCACGGCGTGAAGGTCGACTGGGACGAAGGCGGCCCCACCTTCAAGAGCGACGACGGCTTCTTCAGCTTCCATCCGAATGGCCGCATCGTCGCCGACGTCTCGTCGACCAGCGGCTCCAGCTATCACGCGCGCAACATCTCGGGCACGGAGTTCCGCGACCTGCGCCTGGGCGCGGAGGGCAATATCGGCAAGCTCGGCTACAGCCTCGACGTCGATTTCGCCGGCAACGTGGTCTCGGTGAAAGAGGCCTATATCACCTACGAGACGAAGATCGCGGGGCTCGGCAGCAAGACCTATCTCGGCAATTCGCTCAACGATCGCTCGATCGAGGGCGCGACCGAGCTGGTCTCGATCCCCTTCGCGGAACGCAACGCCGTCGCCTCGGTCGCGGTGCCGCAGATCGGCTATTTCGGCCTCGGCCTGCAGGAACGGATCTTCGGCAGAGGCTGGCATGTCAGCGCCGCGGTAAAGGGCGGGGATAACGGCGACAATGACGGCACCCACAACGACAACATCGCTTATTTCACCCGCGCCCACGTCAACCCGATCCTGAGCAAGGATGCCTTCATCCACATCGCTGGCTGGGCCTATTACGAGAACCTCAACAAGACGGTGACCTCGATCAACAAGACCAGCGCGATCGCCAGCGACTTCAACGACGAGGTGCGCGTCTCGGCCAGCTCGGTCTCCAACGTGAAGGCGGACAATGGCTATGGCGCGGAACTCGGCGCGGGCTGGCATTCGCTGTGGGCGTTCGGCGAGTATGGACAGCGCACGATCCGCGTCCACGGCACCGGCGAGAACATCGATCAGAAGGCGTGGACCGCCTATGGCGGCTGGTTCATCACCGGGGAGAAGGTGCCCTATGCCTCTCGGTCCGGCGTGTTCACCCGGCCGAACGTGCTGCGTCCGCTGACGCAGGGCGGGCCGGGCGCGTTCGAATTGCTCGCCCGCTACGACAAATACGACTTCAAGGATGCCCCGCGCGGCGGCGACGGACATGCCATCACGGTCGGCGGCAACTGGTATCTGAACGACTCGTTCGACCTGAAGCTGAACTATATCCACTGGACGACCGACAATATCGTCGGGGACTATCCGGGGAAGGACACGGGCAACACCGTCCTGCTGCGCGGCGAGATCGTGTGGTGACGGCCCACAGGCAGATCGCGGTCGCGTGCGTCTGATCGAGCGAATATCTAGTCGGCGGCGGTGACTTCGGACCTCTTCGCCCGCGAACCGGTCGGGTGTCGGCGGCGCCGTCTTCCAAAATAGATCAGCGCCCCTGTGACGGCAAACAGCGGAAGGGTGAGGCTGGTCGTCATCATCACGATCCGTCCCGGCAGCCCGAAGAAGGCGCCTCGATGGATCTCGAACATGGCCGCGAGAAGCGCGGGTCCGAACCGGCGGGTCGCATAGCGATCGATCGACATCGTCTTCCCTGTCGAGCCGTCGATTGTGACGAGGTCGTCGGCCCTGTTGTGTCGGGCACCATCGGGCAGGGCGCGGAACTGGACGGCCGTTCCATTCCTGGGGGCGATCATCGTGACCTTGGCGTAGGGAGTCCCGCCGGTCGCGACATAGAAGCCGGACCATGCGCGCTCGAAGGAGATCGTCCCCCTCGCCTTTACATGCTCGACGCGATCGCCGCCCAGCATCGCCTGCAGCCCGGCACGATACCAGTCGAAGGCCCACCAGAGTCCGGTCAATCCGCTCATCAGGTAGAAGACGAGCAACCAGCCGCCGATCACCCTGTGGAGCTCGTGATAGAGCCCCATGCGACGCTTGCCGATGTCGAGCAGGAGCCATGACCGCCATCGCCACGGGCGGTGCGGCCACCGTAGATACAGGCCCGACAGCGCGAGATAGATGAGCATCAGCACCGCGATTCCCGTCACCTGCCGTCCGATCCCGAGACCGTTGCCGGGAAGCGCCATCCAGCGGTGCACGCGCTCGACGGTCTCGAAGAACGCGCCGCCCGGCACAGGGCCGAGCAGCCTACCGCTGGTTCGATCGACCAGAAGGATCTGTCGCGTGTCATCGCCCTTCCCCGCGTAGCTGAGCCGCGCGGGAATCGTCACGTCCCGCTCGACCTCGAGGCGCGCGATCGCGCCTGCACGCTGCTGGAGCGCGCGCGCGATCAGGATATCAGGCGCCAGAGCCGTCTGACCGCGAGCGGGAGCGACGTGACCAACGAGCGCCGCCTCGATCTCATCCTGAAAAGCCATGGTCGCACCGGTGACGCCCATGACGGCGAGCAGAATCCCGACGCTGATGCCGAGCCAGCCGTGGATGCGGAGGAGGAGCGGGCGCAGCCCTGTGCGCCCTCGAAATCTGGATCCCATGCGCTTTGCCATGTTGCGAATCGAAAGCAATAGCAATAGGTGCCGGGCGAAAATATGATGACCGACATGCAAGGGGTGCTTTGATGATCCTGCTCACCGCGTTGGCTGCCGCTTCGGTCGTCGCCGCGTCCGACGCATCCCAGCCATCGAGCAGCGACCCGCGCGTGGAGAGGAGCCTCGACGACGAAATCGTCGTCACCGGAAGGCACGAGGCCCCCTATCGCGCAGAGGTCGTCCAGGTCGGCGCCTTCCGTAACCAGTCGATCATGGATACGCCCGCTTCGATAGCGGTGATCACTCGCTCGCTGCTCGACGATCAGGGCGCCAAGGGGCTCGAGGACGCGCTCCGCAACACGCCCGGCATCGTCCAGAACGGCACGAGCCCCACCACCACTGCGAACTTCATGTCGCGGGGCGTCCTCATGCAGGCGCGGACCAACTTCCGCCTGAACGGCGCGCTCCAGATTATCGCACTGGGGCCGATCCCTCTGGAGGACAAGCAGCGCGTCGAACTGCTCAAAGGCGTCTCGGCGCTCTACTACGGGATCAGTACGCCGTCGGGCATCGTCAACGTCGTATCGAAGCGTGCCGGTGAAAAGCCGGTCACGAGCATCACCATGGACGGGGACAGTGCGGGCAGCGTCGGGGGCGGCTTCGACATCGGACGCCAGTTCGGTTCCGATAAGCAGTTCGGCATTCGCATCAACGGCTATGGCAGCCACGTCGGCGAGCCGATCCATGGCGTCGATGGCGAACGCTATGTCGCGAGCGGTGCCTTCGACTGGCGCGCCACCGATCGCCTGACCTTCAAACTCGACGTCGAGCACTATCGGCGCGCGACCGACGAGCCGGGCGGCATCGCCCTCCCCGCCGCCGTCAACGGGCACATCACACTTCCCGCCATCCCGGACCCGAACAAGCGCTTCGCTCCACTCAACACGCCCTTCCGGACGTGGGTGACGAACGCGCTCGGCCGCGTCGACTACGCCATTTCCGACAACTGGTCGGTCCGTGCCGAAGTCGGCTACGCCCGCACCCGCCGCCAGCGTGCGATTGCCAACCTGAGCAAGATCAACCTGGCGTCCGGGGCGACGACGATCAGCGCGACCTACGCGCCGGATCAGGAATATTCGAACCTCTATTGGCGCACCGAACTTTCCGGGAAGGTCGACACGTTCGGCATCCATCACGAGCTGCTCTTCGGCTATGCCCGCAATCGGCAGGTGCAGGGTGACCAGCACACCCAGAGCTACGCGGCCGTCGCTCAGAACCTCTATGATCCGATCGACATCCCCTGGGAGAGCCTCAAGCCGACCACGAACAAGGCGCTAGCCGGCACCGTCAACGTCGACACCGGCCTCTACGGGCTCGATCTCGCACATGTGACCGACAATATCCTCGTGATCGGCGGCGTGCGCCACGTCGACTATTCGACCGATAGCGCGTCCGCCAACTACGCCATCCGGACCTGGACGCCAACCGGTGGTCTCGTCGTGCGACCGACGAAGAAGACCAGTCTGTATGTCACCTACATCGAGGGGCTGGAGAGCGGCGGAATCGCGCCCGACGGCACGACCAACGCCGGAGAGGTGCTGTCGCCGATCAGGAGCCGGCAGCTCGAGGTGGGCGCACGCGCCGAGATCCTCGGAGCGCTCCTCTCGGTGGCATGGTTCCGGATCGACCGGGGTCTGAGCTACACGGATCCCGATACCAACACCGCCGTCGTCAACGGCAGCGAGATCAACAAGGGCGTCGAGGCCTCGCTTCAAGGCAATCTTACCAAAAGCCTGTCGGTCGTCCTTTCGGGCCAGTATTTGACCGCCATCCAACAGAATACCGGCAACGCGAAACAGGACGGCAAGTTCATCGACAGCACGCCCAGATGGTCGGGTTCGGCCTTCGCTGAATTCCACCCGCCGATCCTGCCCGCATTGGGACTTAACGCCGGCGTCTACTACACCGGCAAGCGCTTCACCGACGTGCTCGATCAAGGGATGCTGCCCGGCTACGCAACGCTGAGCCTGGGCACGAGCTACCGGATGCCGCTCGCTCCCGCCGAGGCCATCACCTTCCGCATCAACGCCGACAACGTGACCGACAAGCGCTACTGGTCGACGGGAGGCACGGTTCTGTACGTCGGCCTCTCGCGGACCGTGCGGGCGTCCGCGACGATCGACTTCTGATCGGCGGCGCCTGCCGCGGTGACCGGGGCCTTCGCGGCGATCAGTGCGGCCAGGCCAGCATCGCCCTTCTGGCGGTGGCGAGCAGCTCTTTCCGGCTCGCCCCCGACTGCGCGTCGACGGCCATGCCCCAGCCGACGGTGATGATGTACCGCGCGAGCTCCTCGGCGTCCGCGTCGGCCGCGAGGTCGCCCTCCCGCTGGGCGCGCTCGAAGCGTTCCCGGATGCGCTGCCGCCGCGCCCTGCGCAGGCTCTTGAGTTCCTCGGCGACGGGACCGTCGGGGCTTCCACCCGGCATCGAGCAGCTTACCGAGAGGCAGCCGGGCGGACGCGTCGGGTCGGTGTAGAGCTCGGCCAGGCGAAGGAGCATCTGTTCTGCCACCTCTCGCGCCGTAGCGCAGTCCAGCGCATCCTCGGCGTAGGCTAGGCGCGTCTCGCGATACTTCTCGAGGACCTTCCGGAACAGGTCCTCCTTGCTGCCGAACGCGAAGTAGAAACTCGGTGGCTTGATGCCGAGGGCTCCCGTCAGATCGGACAGCGACGTGCGCTCGTAGCCCTTCTGCCAGAACAGCTCCGTTGCGGTCGCCACCGCTTCGTCCACGTCGAAAACCCGGGGTCGTGCCATCGTCACTCCTTCACCCGCGTCATACCGTAATATAGCGCTCCCTACAAATTGCCCGGCATGCATCCCCATTGCCACGTGGGCACGCGGTGCCAGACCGGGCGAGGCCGAGGTCCGACGTCGCCCGGTCCAACGATCAGATGCTACGTCTCAGACCTGGGTGAACCCTCCATCGGCCTGCAGGTCCGCGCCCGTCATGAAGCTGGAGGCGTCGGACGCGAGGAACAGGACGGCTTCGCCCATCTCGTGCGCCTCGCCGGGTCGGCCCATGGGCACTGCTCCGATGACGTTGGTGTAGTAGGCCTCCTTGACCTTGGGGTCGGCGAAGCCGGCCTCGAGGCCCGGCGTGAGGATGGGCCCAGGCGACAGCACGTTCACCCGGATGCGCCGCCCCTTCAGTTCGTTGGCCCAGGTGCGCGCGAAGCTCCGGATGGCGGCCTTGGTCGCCGAGTAGACGGTCCGGTTAGGAATTCCCTTCACCGCGGTGCCCGAGGAAACGAGGACGATGGAGGACCCGTCCTTCAGCGCCGGGAGCGCCTCCTGCACGGTCCAGATGACGCCCTTGAAGTTGATGGCGAGCTGGGCATCCACGCCCTCCTCCGTGATATCACCGAGCGGCTCCCGGTTCTGCACGCCGGCGTTGGCGACGAGGATGTCGATCTTGCCCTTCGCCGCCTGGACGGCCTCGTAGGCGCTCCGCAGATCCGCCTGGCTGGACACGTCCGCCACGATGGCGGTGACGTCGGCGCCGATCTCCTTCACGGCTGCGTCGAGGACAGATTGCCGACGGCCGAGGATGAAGACGGAGGCGCCCGCCTCCGCGAGACGCTGGGCGGCCGCCAGTCCGATGCCTTCGCTGCCGCCGGTGACCACCGCGACCTTGCCTGTGAGAGAAGTCATGAGCGTTTTCCTTTTTAGTGGAACGGTCGACACCGCGACGTGCGGGTGCGGAAGGAGCGCCCGACGGGTCTCGGACTATCGTGACCACGCAGACGACTCACCTCGCCATCGATAATGTAGTGATCGATATAATACCCGTATCGGCCGATGCCAGCATTTTTAGCGTTCGCTATATTTGCGGCGCTCCAGACGATGTGACGGTCGCCAGTACGACCGTTGCGGCCGCTACGCTCCGCCCTCGGTCGGACATGAGGCGGGGCCCTTGTGAAAAGCGGCCTCCAAATCCGCCGCCGTCTTGAAATAGGGGGATATCCCCATAAATAACGTGGGTGACCGAACCCGACCCTCCGACGACCTGCCTCGGCAGCCCCTGCATCGTCGCCGCCACACGGGCAGCGGCGCGGCGGCTGACCCAGCTGTATGACGAGATCATGGCGCCCTCGGGTCTGAGGATGACGCAGTATCATCTACTGTCTGAGGTCGATCGGCGGTCATCCGCGCCGCCGACGGTCGGTGAACTGGCCGCGATCCTCACGATGGAGCGGTCGGCGCTGGGCCAGACCCTGAGGCCGCTGGAGCGCGACGGTCTGGTGGAGATGTCTCGCGACCCGCACGATGGCCGCCGACGGCCGATCGTCCTGACCGAAGACGGCAGGAGATCCATCGCGGTGGCCCGCCCCTACTGGGCCATGGCTCACGAGAAGTTCGAACTCTACTTCGGCATTCGGGCGATGACCGAACTCAGGACGACCCTGCGCGGGATCGCCGAGGATCCCGAGCTGTCCCGCTCGTTCGTGGCCAATCCCGGCCCAAACCATTCCTAGATGGAGAATGTCATGATCAAGCAGATCACCGTCGATCACGTCACCTTCGTGAGCGACCGTTCCTTCGACGAGGTGCTGAAGGCCTTCCATGAGAACGTCGGATCGCTCGAGGAGATCGGCTGGGCTTCCCTTCCCGCCGCGTCCAGGGACACTGCGGACTTGGAACGCCGCGTGAAGGACGTCCTCGGGCCGAGCGGCTTCACACGCTTCCTGACGATCGACCATGGCGAGTGGGTGTCGATGCGCGGGACG
>BACX01000482.1 GCA_000333335.1 Sphingomonas-like bacterium B12
GCGCCTGTTCTCGCGCGGCCTGCGACGTGAACCTGACGCTGGGCCAGCAACTGCTGCTGCTCGGCGTCGCGATGCTGTCGTCCAAGGGGGCGGCGGGCGTCACCGGCGCGGGCTTCATCACGCTGGCGGCGACGCTCTCGATCGTGCCCGACGTGCCGGTTGCGGGCATGGCGCTGATCCTCGGCGTCGATCGCTTCATGAGCGAGTGCCGCAGCCTCACCAACTTCGTCGGCAACGCGGTGGCGACGATCGTCGTCGCCCGCTGGGAGAACGCGCTCGACCACGAGCGACTGACCGCCGCGCTCGACGGGCATCCGAAGCCACCCCGCCGCGATCCCGAAATCACCAATGGAGCCGAAGCATGGACCTGAACCGCCGCGCCCTGATCGGCGCCTCCCTCGTCGCCGGCACCGCGATGAGCCTGCCTGCCCGCCTCCCCGCAGCCCCCGGCGCGGTCGAGGAGATCGATCTGTGGCCCGGCACTCCGCCCGGCCCCGGCGGCGGCCACGGCCCCGAGCGGACCGGCCAGACCGGCAAGGGAATCGGCGCGGTATCCGGCATCACCCGCCCGCGCATCCGCATCTACCGCCCGGCGCGGCCGAACGGCACGGCGATGCTGGTGATGGGTGGCGGCGGCTATTTCCGCATCCAGGTCGCCAATGAAAGCACACCGACCTGCCGCTGGCTCCAGCAGATCGGCGTCACCGCGTTCGAGCTGCTCTATCGCATGCCGGGCGACGGCTGGCCGCGCGAAGCCCCCTTTGCGGACGCCCAGCGGGCAATGCGGCTGATCCGATCGCGCGCCGCCGATTTCGGCTTCGACGCACCCAAGCTCGGTGTGATCGGCTTCTCGGCCGGCGGACACCTCGCCGGCATGACGGCGGTGATGCCCGACGCCCCGCGTTATCAGCCGATCGACGCGATCGACCAACATTCGGCGCGGCCCGTCGTGGCCGGGCTGATGTATCCGGTGCTGACCCTGCGTCCACCGTTCGACACGACGCGATCGGTGCGCGAACTGATCGGTACGCACCCCTCACCCGAAATGTCCGCCGAATGGTCGGTGGAGACGCATGTTTCGGGCCGGACCCCGCCGACCTTCACCGCGCAGGCGGCGGACGATCCGATCGCGCCGGTCGACAACAGCCTGCTGATGTTCGACGCGCTGCGAAAGGCGGGCGTGCCGCACGAGATGCACATCTTCCAGAAGGGCGGCCATGGCTGGGGCCTCGGCGATCCGGGGTCGCTGGTCTCCGCCTGGCCGCGCCTGTTCACCGCCTTCGCCAAGGCGCAGGGGCTGTTCGGTGCAACGGCCACCGACAGGCCCGATCCGGCATCGGGCGAACCCTCCGACAACGACTGACACGACCGAACAGAACAGAAGGAAAAAGGGGTATGAGGATTCGGATGTTCCAGCGCCTGGCGCTGGGCAGCAGCCTGTGCGCGCTGATGACCGCCACGCCGGCACTCGCCGCTAAGGCGCCCACCAATGCCGAACTGGCGGCACTGGTGAAGGCGCAGGCCGCAGAGATCGCCAGCCTGAAACAACGCCTCTCCGCCGTCGAAGCCCACGAGCAGCAGCAGGCCTCGGCGGCCCCCGCCGCCGCGCCGGTGCAGACCGCCGCGCAGGCCCGTCAGGCGCAGACCGACGCCCAGATCGCCGCCGCCACGCAGGATACGAAG
>BACX01000481.1 GCA_000333335.1 Sphingomonas-like bacterium B12
CAGATTGTCCTCGATGAACTCGCGCACCTCGCGTCCGCGCTCGCCGATCAAGGCGATCACGATCACGTCGGCGACGCAGAAGCGGGCGAGCATCCCGAGCAGGGTCGATTTGCCACCGCCCGCCGCCGCGAACACACCGATGCGCTGGCCGGCACCGACGGTAAGCAGCGTGTCGATCGCGCGCACGCCCGTCTCCATCGGCGTGTCGATCAGCGCGCGCTCCATCGGCTGCGGCGCGGGGGCGTGGAGCAGGCGTCGCGGCAGGGTATCGGCGATAGGGCCGAGGCCGTCGATAGGCAGCCCCCGCCCGTCGAGCACGCGGCCGAGCAAGGCGGGGCCGTAGGGAACACGGTCCTCGCCCGGCCGGACGATCACCTCCGCATCGACCGAGAGACCGCGCACATCGGCGAGCGGGGTGAGGATCGCGGCCTGCCCGGCGATGCCGATCACCTCGGCGGGGATGGACTGGCCGGTCGCCGGCTCGACGATCTCGCACGCCTGGCCGATCCGCGCGTCGATGCCCGTCACCTTGAGCGTGGTGCCGATCGCCTCGACCAATCGCCCGCGCCGTTCGACCGTGGTGGCATGACGCAACCCTTCGAGCAGCTTTCCGACGGTGGAGGCCTCAGCGTTCACGCGCTGTCTCCGCCCAGCTTCGTTCGATCTGGCCGAGCTGGGTTTCCAAGCCGGCATGGGTGCGGCCCAGCGCGGTCTCCACGACGCAGTCGGTCGGCGCGAGGGTGTCGTCCGCCTCGATGGCGAGATTGGCGTGATCCGCGAGCCGCTGCGCCGTCTCCGCCACCGCGGCGGGCGGCACGCGAACGGTGGCGGCGGTATCCGGCGAGAGCTGCGCGGCGGCACGCTCGGCCAGACGCGCGACCATCGGCTCGTCACCGATCGCGCCGGCGATGCGGCGGACCACCTCCAGAGCCAGCCCGGCAATCTCCTCCTGCCGTCTGCGCTGCTGCTCGCCGGCCTTGATGGCGAGGCGGAACATCTCGGTGCGCATCTCCGACTCACCCGAAGCCCGGCCGTCGGCGAGGCCCTGCGCGTGGCCCTTCTGGTAGCCGGCCTCAATCGCATCGGTGGCGCGATCCTCGGCCTCCGCACGGATGCGACCGGCCTCGGCGAGCAAGGCTGTCGCGTCCTTCAGCGCGGCGATGTCCGTGGCCGGCACGACCGGATCGTCGACCAAGGCGGTCGCGACGCTGTCGGCGTGAAGCAGGACGAAGCTCATGCCGCCCCCTTCATCGCCAGCGCCACGCAGGTGGAGGCCGTCTCGACGGACACTGACGCCTCTTCGGCCGGCGCCCATGCCAGAAGCGGCCGGAGCGGATCGGGCAAGGTCGTTCGCAGAAGCGCATAGCCCCGCCCCGCGAGATCGCTGCCGCCTACCGGTTCAAGCTCCGGCGCGCTTCCAGCCAGCCCGATCGCCCAGTCCACCGCCTCTTCGCCGGCGGCATGGGCATGCTCGCCCAGCCATGCACCGTCGATCGAATGAGCCAGGGTATCCGCGATCGAGGCGAGCGCCGCGCGCTGCGCCACCCGCTCTTGCGCGGCGATCGGCAGGCGCGCCCAGGCCGGCACCTTGGGCAGATCGCGCAGGGCGAGCGCTTCGTCCTCGCGCCCTTCCAGCCTGCGCATCAATGCGGCGGCGCGGCGCTGGCCGGGTCCACCTTCCCGCGCGACGAGATCGCAACCGATCGCGGCGAGCGCGGCACGGCGGGCTGCCGCGCTCATACCCGGCGCTCCGGCTGGACGAGCACGGCACGGCGCTGGTGCCAGCGGCGGATCGAAGGATAGCCGATCCACAGGCCGATCAGCATCAGGATCGGCACGATCGCCGCCCCGAGACTCGCCGAGATCAGACCGCCCGGCGAGCTAGGCGCCGCGACCGGCACGTCCTGCGCCGGAAAAGTCTCGACCGAGACGTTGTCGATCTTCAGCCCCTCGACCGAGTTGACCACCAGCGCCTTGATCTTGCCAACCTGCGCATCGATGTTCGCGCCCGGCCGATACTTGATGAACACGGCGGCCGAAGCAGGCGTCTGCTGATCGGCATCGGCCAGCGGTCGATCCTGCGGCAGGGCCAGCTGCACGCGCGCCTGCACCACCCCGTCGATGTCGGAAATGGTGTGGGTCAGTTCCTGGCTTAGCCCATAGACCAGCCGAGCCCGCTCCTCGGTGGGGGAGGACACGAAGCCCTCCTTCTTGAACACCGTACCGAGCGAGGCGAAATCCTCGCGCGGATAGCCCTGCGCGTTCAGCACCTGCACGGCGTGCGCAAAGTCGCCCTTCGAGGTGGTGAGCGCGAAGCCCGCCTCCCCCTCGTCCTCCTTGGATGCGGAGATGCCGGCGGTCTGCAGCACCGCGATCATCTCGTTGACCTGAGTCTCGGTGAGCTTCCCATACAGCTCCGCCCGCCCGCACCCTGCAAGCACGAGGAACAGCGCGATCCCCGCCACCTTCGCCTGTTTGCGCCAGTCCATGATAACTCTCCTCCGGCTTGGCGCGGTTCAGCTCTGCTGGCGGAACAGCTGCTGGATGCCGTCCGACGTGCGGTTGGCGATGCTGGACGTCAGCTGACAATGGAACATGAATTCGTGGCAGCGCATGGTGAGCTGCACCACCTCGCCCGGCGTCAGTTCCGCGCCCTTGGCCTGCGCGACCTTGGCGGTATCGGCGACCTTGCGCGCCTCGCCGTTGACCTGTTCGAGCTGGCTGAACACCGCCTTCATCGCCGGCGCCAGCGCATCCGCGCCGGCCGGACCGGCGATCGATTGCGCAGCGGTGAGCGATCCCTGGAAGCTCGCCTGATCGGCGATCGAAGCGGACGGCCCCGCCTGGATCGTGTCGACCGGTGGCGGGGTGGCGGCACCCGCAGACGCCGCCGCAATGGCTTCGACCGACATGATCAGTCCTTCCGCGCCATCGTCTCGAGCGCCTTGCCGACGCTGTCGACCGAGCTCGACTCGCTCTGCGACATGAAGCTCATGCGCAGCGATTCGGCGGTGAGCTGGGTGATCGCCGACGGATTGTCGTTGCCATCCGGCCCGATCGCGTCGGACATCTGGGAGATACGGCCCGCTTCCTGATCGAGCGTGTGCCCCAGCTTCAGACAGCGGCTCGAACCAAGCTGCCGCTGTCGCCCCGGCGAGAGCCCGATCCGTTGGCGCTGGTCGAGGGTGCGGCGGCCAGCATGCCGAGGCCGGTGTTGGTGGTGGGAATGTTCGCCATGGTCCGTTCCTTCCTTGTGGTTTGGTCAGAAAGTGAGCCGCGTCTGGCGGCCGTTCTTTTCGAGCAGGACGGTGTTGCCCTGGATGGACACCAGCTTGTGCCCGCTCGGCATCATGGCACCCGGAAAGTAATGGGCGCCGTCGGCGGTCGCGATGTAGGAGGGGTCGCCGGCGACCACGGTCGACACCTTCTTGGTTGCATCCTGCACGCTGTTGAGCGGCGCATCGTCGCTGGGCGCGAGATCGTCGCGGATCGCCACCTGGCTGACGGCGGGGACATCAGCCTTCACCGCGTCGAGCAATTTGGTGCGATCGTCGCCAGTAAGCGGGGTCGTGCGCAGTTCCACCGCGGTGCGCCCGATCGGGGTCGCCACAGCGTCGTGACCATGGATGCGCGCGATGTCGGCGCTGGCCTGCGCCAGTTCCTGGCTGGTCTGCACTTGCACCGTGCCGGGCACATAGGCGGTGCGCAGCACATCCTGCGCACGCACCCGATCGGCTTCGGTGGAGACCACGCCGGTGACGACGACGCCCTGCCGGGTGGCATCCGGCACCGCCGCGAGGCCCAGAAGCCCGGCACGGTCGAGCGCAGTCTCGGCGCGATCGGCGGCATCGCCGCGCAGGCCGAGCATGGTGACGGCGGGGCCGGCGGCGGTGGCACCGACCAGCAGCAGCCCGGCGACCGAGAGCGCGATCGCGCGCTTGCCGGTGAACAGTTCGGCCAGACGCTCTCCGGCCGTGGCGGCCATCGCACCGGCCGTGTCGATCATCGTGGGCGGCGGCGGCGGCACGGCCGGGACACTGGCGGCGAGTCCACCCGCTTCCTGCCAGCGCGCGCTCGCCGGATCGCCCCAGGCGAGCGCCACGCCGCCGATCGCAAAGGGCACATAGGGTGGCAGCAATGCGGTCTGACCGGCGGTGATGGCGGAGCCGAGCAGGCCCGCTTCGCCGCTCAGCACGACGAGCTGCGCCGCGCCCGTCTCGTCGAAGCTGAGATCGAGCGCGATACCCCGCGTCGCGGGATCGCGGATCACCACATCCTGCCAGAACTGGTAGCCGATCGAGAGCGTGCCGACCGGTGGTAGGGCCTTCTCCGTCCCGGCGAGCCGGCCGTTGAGAACGCGCAGGACGTGGGGTGCGGGTGCATCCGTCACTTGAGCTTCTCCGAGAATGAAGGCGCGACAGGCGTCGCGGGCGTCGTAGTCTGGGAAACCTGGGTCGCGGGGCCGGCGCCGATCGAGGCGAGGCGCGGGGTGATCAGGAACAGCCGCTCGGTGTGGCCACGCTCGCGCGACTTCACCTTGAACAGGTTGCCGAGCAACGGAATGTCGCCGAGCAGAGGGATCTTGTATTCGTTGTCGAGATCCTCATCGATCGTCATGCCGCCCAGCAGCAGGCTCTGCCCGTCGGTGACGATCGCCTGGGTGGACACGCTCGACTTGTCGACCAGCGGGATGTTCTGGACCTGCGAGCTGGGGCTGATGCTGCCGTCCTCGATGTTGACCAGCATCCGGATGCGCGTCTGGTCGTGATCGCGGAAGACGTGCGGGTTGACGCGCAGCACGGTGCCCGCCGTCACGTTGAACAGATCGACTTCCTCGCGGCCGGCGACCTTGACGTAGAAGGTGCGGGTGCGATCGAACACCGCTTCGACATTGGCGAGCGTCATCACCTGCGGACGGCTGACGATGTGGGCGGCGCCCTTGTTCTCCAGCGCGGTGATGCGGCTGATGAATTCGCGGTGGCTGCCGATGATCGTGCCGAGCGACAGGCCTTGTCCCGACGGCGCGATGTTGAAGGCGTTGTCTGCCCGGTCGCCGGTGATCCGCGTCAACTGGCCGTCGGATGTGGCGTTGCCCGGATTGGCGGCGTCGCTGCCGCCCCCGAACAGCGCATTCACGCCGCCCGAATTGAACCGCCAGTTGATGCCGAGCTGGCGCAGCTTATCGGTGTTGATGTCGATGATCGTCGCCTCGACCTCGACGATCTGCGGCTCGACATCGAGCGCACGGATCAGCGAGTCGTAGGCCGCCATCCGCTCCGGTACGTCGCGCACGATGATCGCATTGAGATACGGCTCCGGCTCGATGCGGACGATGTCCTGAGTCAGCGGCGCGACCATGCTGTTGTCGGCCATCCCCGGCAGGTTGCCGAACTGATTCCCCGCGGTGATCGCGCCCGGATAGGCGGCGCCCGGCGTCAGGCCCGGCACCGGCAGGCCGAGCACCGGCGTCTGCGATTGGTTCGGGGCCAACGCATCGAGGCCGAGACCCTTGAGGCGCGGCTGGCTCTGGCGCAGCGGAACGGAGCCGAAGGTCGGCGTCTTCGCACCGGCCGGGCGGCGATCGAGCACGAGATCCTGCAGCGTGGTGGCGAGGCCGGGGATGCTCACCTCGCGCCCGCCGGCATCGACCTGCGTATCCTCGGCGCGGGCATAGCGCAGGTAGAAGACCCGGAACTCCAGCGGCGGAAGCCCGCCGGCCGATGCCGATCCCAGCACATTGCCCACCGCGCCGGCGGTCGGCAGGTTGGGGCCGGTGCCGGTATGGGCGAGCGCGGTCACCTGATCGATGAATCGCGGCGTGCCACTGGCGACGAGATTGCCGTCGCCCGACGCCTTCACGAAATTCCGCGGATTGCCGAGATGTTGCGCGGCGACCCGCTGCACCACCTTCTGCGCCACCGCCGGCCCGGCCGGGATGGTCTGCACGGTGAGGTCGCTCGCGGGGTAAACGTATAAGGCCGCGCCGTCGTCATAGCCGACGAGGTTGAAGGCCTTGGCGATGTCCGCGAAGGTCTTGTCGACGCCGCCCGTGAACGTGCCGTTGACCGTACCGATCAGGCCGGGCGCCGGCACCACCGGGCGGCCGATGCGGCCGAACAGATCGCGCAGGAAATCGCCGACCGGCTGATCCCGCGCGACGATCGCCGAGCCGCTGGTATCGACATTGGCGGGGACGACCGACGCCGTCGGCGCGGGCGGCATCGCAGGCGTGGTCACCGCATTCTGGGCGAGTGCCGGCGCGCCGCCGGCGAGCAACGCGGCGAACAGGGAAACGGGGAGGGTCTTATGTTTTTGCACGCACGTCTCCTTATTCGGCGGCGATCGCGGTGGGGGCGGCATCGTCCTGCGGCAGCATCGCCGTCGGCAGGCCGATCTGGCCGAGCACGTCCAGCCGAACGGTCGGCGAGAGTTCGTTGAAGGACAGCACCGGCATGTCGAACAGCGCCGGCTCGATCAGCTTGCGCACCGCGCGGCGCGCCTCGAAGCTGGTGACCAGCACGGTGGCGCCGGTCGCAGTGATGGTCTGGTCGATCGTCTCGACCAGCTCGCGCGCGACCTCGGGCTGAAGCGCGAGGCGCTCGACGCCGTCGATCAAACGGGTGGCGTCCTTCACCATCTGCTCGAGCTCGGGGGTGATGACGAGCGCCTTGATCAGCCCGTCGGCCGCGATCGCATCGAGCAGGTAGCGCTTGAGCGCGATGCGGGTGCGATCGGCGACGCGCGATGGCTCGCGATCCTGCGCGGCAGCGTCGGTGATGCCCTCCAGCACGTCGCGCATATTGCGCAGCGGCACCTCTTCCTCGGCGAGACGGCGCAGCACCTCGGCGATGCGCGCTGCGGGAACGGCGCGGACGGCTTCCTTGACCACCTCCGGATATTCGTCGCCGATCCGGTTGAGCAGGGTCACCGCTTCCTGCACGCCGAGGAAGGTGGCGAGGTTGCGGCGGAGCAGCGCCTCGATCGCCGCAGTCAGCGTCTCGGGGTCGAGTACATCGCCCGTGCCGACCGACGATTCGAAGGTCAGCAGCTTCCAACCCGGCAAGCCATCCGGCGCGGCGAAGTGGATCGCCAGCTTCGGCAGCGGCACGCCCGACCGATATTGGAGCGCATCCATCATCTGCGTCAGCCGCTCGGCCAGTTCGCCGGCGCCCGGCTGGGCCAGCGGCGGGCCGGAAACCTCCAGCAGCAGCGGAACCACCGGCGCGGGCGTCTTGGGCGCCGCCAGAAGCGTGGTCGGTGCCGGCTCCTCGCGCTGCGCGATCAGCTTGCGCATCGGCCCGCCATATTTGACCACATAGGGCTGCAGGCGCGGGTGCATCGCGGCACCGGCAAGCAGCGCGAGGAAGCCCAGCACGAGGAACACGCCGACCGGAAATCCCGGCACCAAAGCCATCAGGAAGCAGATCGCGCCGACGAACAGCAGCACGCGGGGGTTGGCGGACAGCTGGCGCTGGATCGCCTGGCCGAGATTATCGTCATTCTCCTCGTCGGTGGTGCGCGTCACCATCAGGCCCGCCGCCATCGCGCCGAGCAACGCCGGGATCTGCGCGACGAGGCCCTCGCCGATCGTCAGGATCGAATATTTCTGCGTGGCATCGGAGAGATCCAGCCCCTGCTGCATCACGCCGATGGCGAGGCCGCCGATCAGGTTGACGATCACGATCACGATCGAGGCGATCGCATCGCCCTTCACGAACTTCATCGCACCGTCGAGGCTGCCGTGGAGCTTGCTCTCCAGCTCCAGCACGCGCCGCTTACGTCGCGCCTCGTCCTTGTCGATCAGACCGGAACGCAGGTCGCTGTCGATCGAAAGCTGCTTGCCCGGCATCGAATCGAGGCTGAACCGCGCCGCCACCTCGGCGACGCGCTCGGCACCCTTGGCGATGACGATGAACTGCACGACGGTGATGATCAGGAACACCACCAAGCCGACGACGATGTTGCCACCCGCAACCACCTTGCCGAAGGTCTGGATGATGTGGCCAGCATGGCCGTACATCAGGATCAGCCGCGTCGTGGAGATCGACAAGGCCAGTCGAAATAGTGTCGACACCAGAAGAATCGACGGAAAGGCCGAGAAATCGAGCGGTCCGCGAATGTAGAGCGTGGTGAGCAGCAGCATCACGCCGAAGGTGATGTTCACGCCGACCAGCAGATCGATGATCATCGTCGGCATCGGCAGGATCATCAGCGCGACGATCGCCACCACGCCCGCCACCAGCACGAGGTCGGCGACCTTGGCCGAGAAGGGAATGGTCGGCCGCACCTCGGCCGATGCAAGATAGGCCCGGATGCTCATCAGGGCGCTCCGTAGGAGCCGACGTAGCGGCCCATCACCTGACCGACATAGCCCTGTGTCTCGCGGTAGGCGGGCACGCGCATCCCTGCCTTCATCACCGCGCCGGGTCCGGCATTGTAGGCGGCGACGACCAGCGGCACGTTGTTGCCGAGCCGTGCCTGCAGTGTCTTGAGGTAAGCCGCGCCGGTGCTGAGTGCGAGCTCGGGATCGGCCAGCATGTCGCTCGGATTGGCGACGCCGAGACTGCGCGCGGTCTGCGGCATCACCTGCATCAGGCCGAGCGCACCCTTGTTCGACACGGCGGACTGGCGCCCGCCGGATTCGGTGCGCACCATCGCGGCGAGCAACTTCGGATCGACGCCGTAGCGCTGCCCCACCTGCGCGATCAGGCCGTCGGTCGGCCCGGCATCGGCACTGGCGCGCATCACCGCCCGCTCGGCACGGGCGAGCTGGTGGCGGGTCGCGGGCATCGCGATCGAGACGGGCGCGGGTGTGTCTGCGGGCGCAGCAGCAGCCGGCACCATTCGCGCGATCGGCGAGGTGCCGCACATCTCCATGGCGGCGCTGAATCGCGCGTCGCTGATGCCCGTACCGCAATCGATCGCCGGAGTTTCGGCCCGCGCCAAAGCGGGTGCCGTTCCCGATATCAGGCCCAAAGCGAGCAACACCCCGCTCGACCACACACGCATCGCACGCATACCCCGCCTCCACCTTTCCCTGGCGTGATGCCAGGCTGAGGTTGAAGTCAGACTTGTTGTCGCGGGTCCTGCGAACCGGGCGGGCTTCGTCCGGCCCCTAAAGCCTAACCACGACTTTGGTCGCGTTGAACCCCCGTATTTGAACGGGTCATCGTGGTTATGTCTCGGCTTATCATGAATTATCGACGCTTTGTCGAAGCGGGAAATGGTTCCACACAATCGAGAAACATTCGATAAACCGGGTCGATTCCGGGGTTCGAACGCATCGTCGAAGATCGTTAATAATACAGATGGATGACAGTTCGCGGTCAACCCGTGGATTGACTGACTCGATCCCCAAGAGAGATAAAAAGGGCGTTCGACTTGCAGTGGGTCCTGCGACCGGGCGCGATGACAGATAGCGAATACTATCCGTCATCACCGAATAGAGAGGGCTTCGCCTTGGCGCTCCTGGTGCGCGGTTTCCCTTACGGAATCCGATGCTCATCGTTGCGTGGAGAGTGGCGTTGGCCGAGAAGAATGACGGCGGCGACAAGACCGAGCAACCCACGCCCAAAAGGCTGCGGGATGCGCGGAAGAAAGGCGACGTCGCCAAATCGAGGGACGTGACCGCGACCGCCACCCTGCTGGTGTGGCTGCTCGTCATCGTCTTCGGTGCCGGTTTCGCCGGCAGCCGGATCATGGGCCTGTTCGATGCGGGCTTCACGATGATAGCGCGCGGCGACCAGCCTTTCGCTCTGTCCGCTGGCACGCTCGGCTGGAACGCGGTGACGGTCGGGCTGCTACTCACCGCGATTACTTTGATCCCGGCGGCGACGACCGGGGTGCTTTCCGAATTCCTCCAGGCCGGCGGCGTCTTCACCACCGAAAAACTAAAGCCCACGCTCGACAAGATGAACCCTGTCGAGGGCATCAAGCGGATGTTCTCGATGGACAATGTCATCGAGCTCCTGAAAACTCTCGCCAAGGCGCTGCTGATTGGCTTCGTAACCTGGCTCGTGCTGCGCGGATCGCTCGCCGACATCATCGAGAAGACCGGTCCCCTGCTCCAGCCCACCGCCGCGACGGACGGGCGCGCGGCGGCCGCCGCCGTGCTGGGCGAGACTGGCGGGCTGCTCCGCTCGGTGCTGCTGTGGACGTTCGGTGTGTTCCTGCTCGTCGCCGTGCTGGACATGGCGTGGCAGCGCCACAGCTACACCAAGAAGCTCCGCATGAGCCTGCGCGACATCCGCGACGAGGTGAAGGAGAATGAGGGCGATCCCTACATCAAGCAGAACCGCCGCCAGCTCCACGAGGAATGGGCGAGCCAGAATGCGGTCGGGGCGGCGCGCGACGCCTCGGTGCTGGTGGTCAACCCCACGCACATCGCGATCGCGATCGATTACGATCCGGAAGGCTGCCCCGTTCCCGCCGTCAGCGGCAAGGGCGAAGGTCCGCTCGCCCAGGCGATGCGCGAGGCGGCCGAGGAAGCGGGGGTACCGATCGTCCGCCATGTGCCGGTCGCGCGAGCCCTGTTCGAGCGCGCAGCGGTCGATGAACTGATCCCCAAGGACATGTTCGAGGCGATCGCTCAGATCATCCTGTGGGCGGGCCGCGTGCGCGCGGGCGACGCCGCCAATCATGCCGATCTCGGCGAAACGCAGGGGGCCGCCTGATGGATTCGACCATGGGTACCGCACTCTCCGGCCTGTTCGGCACGATCATCGCGCTCGCCATCGTGCTGGGGCTGGCGTGGCTGGTGCTGCGCGGCCTTCGCCAGTGGCAGGATCGCGGCTTCGGCCGCCCGGCCGACCTGCCGGACCATACGATGCGCTTCATTCGCGCGCTGCCGATCGGCCAGCGCGAGCGGCTGATGCTCGTCGAGGTGAAGGGGGAATTGATGCTGATCGGGGTTTCCCAGGGGTCGATCAGCCTGTTGCGTAACTGGGGCGAGACGGCAGCGCCGCCGCCCATTGGGGAGAGCGCTCCGTGAGCACAAGACCAACGTCCCTCCGATCCGGGCTGCGTTCGATCGAGCCCGATCGCGCGCGGCTGCAGACCATGCTGATCTCCGCGCTCAACCAGCGGAAGATCGAGGACATGCGGACCAGCGCCCGCCTCGCCCCGGTTCGCGATCGGGCGGCGGCGGCGGCGTGGATCCAGTTCGTCACCGATCGCGGCCCGGTCTCGATCGCACCCTTGCTGGTGGACGGGGCGCTGGCTCGAACCACCACCGCCCAAGGCCAACCCGATGGCGCCAGCGCCGCCGCCGCCCTCGCGCGGATCGAGCCTTTGGTCGCCGCGCTGGAGGCGGTGCTGGGTGCAGCGCTCCATCCCGACGGGCTGGCGAGCGATCCGGGCGACGAGCAATTGCTGATCCGCCTCGATGCCGATGGCGCGGACGGGGCGATGCGCCACCGCCTGCTGATCGCGGTGTCGCCGTCGATGGATGCCGATCCGATCGCGACGCCGCAGATGCTCACCGGCGCGCTCGCGGGTCTCCGCCTACGCTGGACCGCACGGCTGCCCGCCCCCGCCATTCCCGCCCCGCGCCTCGCGACGCTATCGAAAGGCGACCTCATCCTGCTCGGCACCGGCCCGCACGTCGCGCGGCTGTCCCTGCCCGGGCGCAACGACAGACCCGCCGGCCGCATCGATTTGGCGAGCGGCCACATCCTCCTCACCCAGGATCCGCACGAGAGGGACGACATCGTGACCGACCCGACTGCCGAGACGAATGCCGCATCCGAGGCCACCTTCGTCGAGGCGCCTTCCGAAGGGTCGCCCGACTGGAGCGGCGTGCGCGTGCCCGCCACGATCGAGTTCGACGGTGGCGGTTTCACCGCGGCCGAGCTGGCGACGCTCGGCAAGGGCAGCGTCCTCCCGCTGCCCTCGGCCGGCGGGACCATCGCGGTGCGTGTCGTCGCGGGCGAGAAGGTGGTCGCCGAGGGCGAGCTGGTGACGGTGGGCGAAGGCTTCGGCGTGCTCGTCACCGCCACCCGTGGGCAGCAAGAGGACTGACCGCGTGGATCTGTCGACCTTCACGCCCGGTTCCGCGCTCGTCGTCGTCATCGCGCTGGCGATCGCGCCGTTCTTCGCGGTGATGGTGACGAGCTTCACCAAGATCGTGGTGACGCTGAGCCTGCTGCGCAACGCGCTCGGCCTCCAGCAGGTGCCGCCCAACATCGTGCTCAACGGACTGGCGCTCGTGCTGTCGCTCTATGTGATGTACCCGGTCGGCCAGCGCATGCAGGCGGCGGTCGCGCAGAGCCACCAGACGCACGTCATGGGCTCCACCACCTCGATGATGGACACGGCGAACGTCGCCAAGGAGCCGCTGCGCGACTTCCTGATCAAGCATAGCGATCCCAACGAGCGAACCTTCTTCCTCAAGACCGCGCAGCGCGTCGCCGATCCGGATCGCGCGCTCGACATGAGCGACCGCGACTTCGTGGTGGTGACGCCCGCCTTCGTGGTGAAGGAGCTGAGCCTCGCCTTCCAGATCGGCTTCCTGATCTTCCTGCCCTTCCTGGTGATCGATCTCGTCATCTCCAACATCCTGCTGGCGATGGGGATGATGATGCTTTCCCCCACCACCATCTCGCTGCCGTTCAAATTGCTGCTGTTCGTGCTGGTCGACGGCTGGGTGAAACTCGCCCACGGCCTGGTGCTGAGCTACACATGAACGGCGATTTCCTCGCGCTGACCAACGACGCCTTGTGGCTGGTGCTGATCCTGTCTGCGCCGCCGATCATCGTCGCCTCGGTGGCGGGTCTGCTGGTCGCGGTGCTGCAGGCGGCGACGCAGATTCAGGAACAGACGCTGCAATACACCGTGAAGTTCTTCGCGATCGTGCTGACCCTGTTCGTCACGGCCTCGCTGCTGGGCAGTTCGCTCTACCGCTTCGGCGACCGCGTGTTCACCGATTTCCCCGGCCTGATCCGGCAGTCGAGATGAACTGGGCAGACCAGATCCTCCTCCTCGGCGTCGCCACGGCGCGTATCGCGACCGCGTTCCTGATGCTGCCGCTGTTCGGATCGGACACCGTGCCGGCGATGGTGCGCAATTCGATCTTCATCGCCCTCGGCCTGATCTCGCTCGCGCTCCAGCCGCCCCTCTCAACCGCCGTGATCGAGCCCGCTCAATGGGTCGCGATCTTCGCCAAGGAGGCGTTTTGCGGCATCATCATCGGCTTCTTCTTCGGATCGGTGCTGTGGGCGCTCGAATCCGCCGGGCAGATCATCGATCTCAAGGTCGGCGCGACGATCGGTCAGATCACCGATCCGCTGACCGGTAACCAGACCTCGCTCAACGGTGCGTTCCTGAGCCGCCTCGCCAACATGGTCTTCATCTTCTCGGGCGGGCTGTCGCTGCTCGTGAAGGTGCTGATGGAGAGCTACGCCTTGTGGCCGATCGCCTCGCCCATGCCGAAGCTCGATCCACGCGGGCTGACGCTGTTCGAGAGCGAGTTCGGGCGGATGATGGTGCTCGCCACCCTGTTCGCGGCGCCCGTGCTGACCGTGCTGTTCCTGATCGATTGCGGGCTGGGGCTGATGAACCGCTTCGCCCAGCAACTGAACGTGTTCAGCCTATCCCTCTCGATCAAGGCGTTCGCGGCAACGGCGGTGCTGTTCCTGCTGGTCGGCTCCTATGTCGATGCGATCGCGCGCGACGTGATGAGCCGCCCGCAATTGATCGAGGCGATCCTGAAGGGCGTCGGCAAATGATGGCGCAGCCCGCGCCCGAACCGCTGACCGAGGACGAACGCCTCGCCGCGATCGCCGAGCTGCTGCGCAAGGCCGATGCGCTGCCCGGCGCGGCCGCCCCCGTCAGCCTCGGCGAGCATATCGTCGAGGCGGCGCGCGTGCCGAAGCGTCACCGCGAATCGCTGCTCCGGCTCACCCCGATGGAGCTGACCTGCATCCGCTTCCTCGGCTGGGGCCGATCGAACGGCGACATCGCGACCCTGCTGCTGATTTCGGAGAACACCGTGCGCGTCCACCTCTCCAACGTGGCGCGCAAGCTGGAGCTGGACGGGATGCGGGAGCTGGCGGCGCTGGCCGGCCTGCTCTTCTACCCGTCCGAGTAATCGAAACGACTAGGGAGGCTAATCGGAACGCTCAGAGCCGCGACGAAGGTCGAATGCCATAACGATCCCGTCGAGCCAGCCAGTCGGTTCGACACGGCCACCACGGACGGTGGTGTCGAACCGATCGAAACGAAGGAGAAATGCGATGTCCGGTGGTCTCAGCCCCGCAAGCCTCATCACCCAGGCCGCCCTTGGCGTGATGACGGGAGGCACCAGCCTCCTCATGGAAACCGCGATGCGCACGGTCGTATCGGCGATCGGCCAGCAGGTGATCGGCCAGCTCGGCCAGGAGATGGGCCTGCCGTCGAGCGTGATCGAGATGGCGCAGGGTGCCTTCGCCGGCGCCATGGGCGACATGCAGGGCGCCGAGCAGGGCTTCCAGGGCGCGATCCAGGACGTCGGCTCGTCGTTCGGCGGCAGCCCGACCGAGATGGGCGAGGCGCAGTCCGCCGGCCAGACGCTGGGCAACATGATGCTCGACGGCATGCGCCAGGCGGCCAACGACAGCGACGATGGCAACGGCGTGAAGGGCAGCACCGCGCAGGGCGGCAGCCTGCTGATGAAGATCGCCATCGCGCTGGGCAAACTGATGGACCAGAAGATGACCGACATGGCCAACCTGACCGACCAGATCGGCGCGCTGGGCAGCGGCAGCGGCAACCAGAGCAAGCTCGGCGAGCTGACAGGCAAGCTCCAGGGCCTCAGCCAGGAGACCAGCCTGCTGTCCAATGCCCTCACCAACACCATCAAGACCATCGGCGAGTCGAACTCGACGCTGGCTCGCAAGAGCTGATCGTCTTCCTCTCCCCGATCCAGAAGCTGCAGGCGGCTCCAAAGCCGCCTGCAGTCGTTTGTAGGCCGTATCGACTAGGGAGACATGTCATGGCTCGATCCTTCGCAAGACTTTCGCTGGCCGCGATCACAGCCGCCGCGCCGGTCGCGGCGCTCTGCGCGCAGGATTTCAGCATGGTCGGGTCGAGCGTGGCGGGCATCACCATGCCGCAGGTGCTGAATCCGTGCTCGGGCGGTTGTGGCGGCGGAGCCCGATCTGGCGGCGGCAGCGCACTCGCCATGCGGGCGATCCGCGTTCCACCCCGGCCAGCGGCGGCCACGATGTCGCTGGGCTATGTCGCGACGCCGGCGCTCCGCCAGCAGGTGCTGAACGACTATCTCACGCGCGCGCGCAGCAAGGATCCCCAGGGCACGCAGGCGGTGCAGCAGATGTTCGCCCGCTACGACTACACCCGCATCTACGAAGGCGTCGCCCGGCCCTACGGTCTTGGCGGGGATGACGCCGCCAACGCGATGAGCGCCTATTTCATCCTCGGCTGGATCATCGCCAACGGCCAGTCCGACGTGCCCGGCGGGGCGGCGGCGGTTCGTGCCGTGCGGGCGCAATTCGCCGCCACGCTGAGCCAGAGCCCGGCAGGATCACCCCGCAACCGCGCGCAGCTTGGCGAGGAGCTAAAGGTCCAGTTCGCGATCATGCACGCCGGCTGGCAGGGATCGATGAAGGAACATAGCCAGCGCGCCTATGCCGATGGCATCGCACGCCAGTTCCAGCAGCAGGCCGGCATCGACCTGCGCTCCACCTCGCTCGACGCGCGCGGCTTCGTGCGGCACGGTTGAGGCCCGACCGATGACCCCGCACTTCGCGAAGAGTTGTAAGACGGTGAGGCCCAGGCTCGCTCCGGTACTTGCGACCGCCGCGATCGACCGACCGGGATGAGCGCGGTCCTCCTTTCGAAACGCCTGCTGCTCCGTCCGATCGCGGCGGAGCATCGCGACGCGATAGCCGCGCTCCATGCCGACCGGCGGGTCACGGCACAACTGGTCGACGGCATCCCCGACACCCCGGACAAGGCCGAGACGCTGATGCGCTGGAACGCGCCGATGGCGGCACGGGGCCATGGCACGTTCGCGGTCCATCATCTCGCTTCGGGTACGCTGATCGGCCTCTTCTCCCTCGTGCCGTTCGGCGGCGACGAGGCGCTCCTGGAACTGGGCGGCCGGCTGTTTCCGGCCGCATGGCGCGGCGGCCTTGCGATCGAGGCTGCGGCCACGCTGATCGATCACGCCTTCGGCACGCTCGACCGCGAGCAGCTGGTCAGCGCCTTCCACCCCGATCATCGCAGCGCGCCCGCCTCGCTCGCCCGCCTGGGCTTCGTCGAGGATCACGGGGGCACGCTGTTCGGCAGCCCCGTCCGCATCATGCGCCTCACCCGCGATCGCTGGATCGCGCAGGGCTGCGAGCCGGTGCGTTCCCGGCTGGCGGCTAGTCGTTCCGATGATGGCGGCGGCGGGCCGGACGCGCGATACGCACGATCATCGACGGCCCTTGGCCGAGCAACTGGACAGATGACATGATTGTCTCCCGCCTCTCCTCGATCCTGCCGCCCGGTGCGCAGGAAACGCCCAGCGCCCAGCAGGTGAAGCAGGAGACGCAGGCCGCGATCGGCGAACTCGGCCATCGCACTCTGTCGTGGGCCTCGGCCAGCGCCCGGGCGAGCGATTCGGGCGCGGAAGCCTGGCTGTCCGCAGCGGGCGTCGCGAGCAATTTCGAGCCGGACGCCGGCAAGCTCGCCCAGCGCGGCGACATCTACGATCTGCGCGGGATGAGCAGCGATATCGCCTCGCGGATGGGCGCCACGCCCGCGCAGGAAGGCGCCCTGCACCGCGCGCTGGAGGATTTCACCCGCGCGGCCGTGGTGCAGACCGCCGGCCTTTCGGGGGCCGCGCCCGAACGCCAGACCGCCGGCCTGCGCGACGCGCTGGAAAGCGCGCTCACCGGCGACAGCGAAGACGGTATCGACGGCGTGACCGCCCGTATCGAGCAGGCGACCGCGACGTTGGTCGATCGAAACGGCGGCTGATGGCGATCGAGCCGATCGGCCGCAGCGTGGCTCGGGATGTCACCGACGTCACCGATCCGCTGGCACAGGAGTCGGATGCTTCCCCGCTGGAGCAGCTGACGCAGCAGCCGTCCGCGCTCGATCGCCTCGTCGCCGATGCGGGCGCGCTCGGCAAATTCCGCGAGGATCAGCCCAACGCGCTCCCCTCGGGCACCAGCAGCTTCACCGTGCCGATCGCCCAGACCATCGCGCATGTCGAGACCCGGCTCGGCCAGCCGAACGAACGTGTGCTGAGCGCGCCCCTCGCCGCCGCAGCGCGTGAGATCACGCCACCTGCTCGGGCGGCCGACGTCACCCGTCTCGGTATCCACACCACCGATATCCGGGCGCACGGCGTCGCGCCGAAGCCGGATATACGGACCGACACCGATAATCGCGCCACCGCCTTCGTGCGCGGGAACCGTTCCGCTTCCGAAGCGTGATAGCAGGCGCCATCTGAGGGGGAAGACGATGTATATCCGTCACCTGATCCTGCTCGCCACCGCCGCCGTGTCCGCCGCCGACGCACGCCCCCCGCGAGAGGGCGCGCCGCTCCGACCGACGCTCGCGGTCGTGCCGCAGGGCGGCGAGCAGGCGCTGCAATACGGGCCGACCATCCTGCCCCGCCCGTTCGGCGGCGAACTGGTCGATACGCTCTCGATCATCGGCCGCTACCAGGTCGGGCGCGACACCCTGTTCCTCGTACGTGGCAGCGGCGGGGCGAGTTGCCCTTCCCGCTACGTCGTGGTCGCCCCGTCGCGCGGAGGCACGCCGCTGGTCACCTCTCCCTTCGGCACCTGTGCGCTGGCGACCGGGAAAATGGTGCGGGGGCAGCTGATCGTCGCGATGGACGCGAACATCGCCGGCGGACCGGCGATCCGTTACGCTTATGCGGGCGGCCAGATGCGCCCGCTCGACGCCCCGCCTCCGCAGGCGACCAGCGACACCACCTGCCGCAGCTACGATTCCGCCGGCCCGGCCGGGCAGGATGCGATGCTCGCCGAGTTCGACCGGACCTTCCCCGATCAGTTCCGCCACGGGAGCCAGCTGAAGAAGGTGTCGATCGCGCCGGACGAGCTGCGCCGCCTCGTCACCGGCCTCGCCTGCTTCTCGACATGGCCGGGCGCGGACAAGATCGTGCCGCAGGCCGCCACGCCGCTGTTCGCCAGCAAGCGTTATGGCGACGCCTCCTTCGCGGCGCTGGAGACCGTGTCGCAGACGCCCGGCGTCGATGCCGGCGTGGTCGCGGCGGTGCGCCAGTTCGGCGCCGAGATGCGTTATTATGTCGGCAGGCGGACCGCCCTCTAAGCGATCCGACTAGCGACCCTCCCGAACCCAACGCCTAGTCTCCGCCCATATTCTTGGAGGAGGGAGACATGTCGGTATCCTCGGTTCAGGGCAGCACGGTGGTCGGCGGCGGCGGGAGCGGCTCCGGCAGCTACACCGTCCGGTCGGGCGACTGCCTCTGGAATATCGCCAAGGCGCATGGCGTCTCGCTGGCGGATCTGGAAGCGGCCAACCCGCAGATCGCCAACCCGAACCTGATCTTTCCCGGCCAGCACATCGCCATCCCCGGCGGATCGGGATCGACCGGCGGCGTGGGTGGCGTCGGCGGCACGCCGGGTGCGGGCGACGGCAGCGTGGCCGATATCGCACGCTCCTATCTCGGCCAGAACGCCTCTTCGCTGAAGACCAACAGCAACGACAATCTGCCGATGGATCCCAATTGCCCGTCGAGCGAATGTTGCGCCAATTTCGTGTCGGCAGTGCTGGTCCAGTCGGGCGAACTGCCGGCGAACCTCCACACGGACTCGGTCGAGCAGTTGAAGGAAACGCTGCAATCGCGCGGCTGGACGGCGGTCCCCGCGTCCGAAGCGAAGGCCGGGGACGTCGTCATCATGCAGGGCGGCGGGATCTCGCATACGGAGATCGTCTCCGGCCCGGGCCAGATGATCGGATCGAACAACATCAATGCCGACGGCACGCAGAAGGTCAGCACCAATTCGCTGAGCTATGCGCAGAGCCATGGCGGCCTGATCCTGCGCGCGCCGGCGAGCGCGGCACCCAAGGCCGCCGGCGGCACCGCGCCGTCGGGCGACGGCACCGAACCCCAGCGGATCGACCAGGCCATGCAATATTTCGAGGGCCAGGGCTGGACCAAGGCGCAGGCCGCCGGGATCGTTGCCAACCTCGATGCCGAAAGCGGCCTGCGCAGTATCCCGCAATATGGCGGCGGGCCAGGTTATGGCATCGCCCAATGGGAAGGGCCGCGCCAGGCCGAGTTCCAGCGCTGGTCGGGCCACGACATCCACGGCTCGTCCTTCGCCGAGCAGCTGCGCTTCGTACAATATGAGCTGACCCACACCGAGGCCGGCGCTGGCAACGCGCTGAAACAGACCAACGACGCGCGCGAGGCGGGGCAGATCGTCACCCGCCTCTACGAGCGGCCGGCGGATACGGCGGGCCAGTCCGTCGCCCGCGGAAACCGCGCGGCGGACATCTACGCCAACCACTGATCGTCACGGCGGGGACGGCGCGCGGCGGAGACGTCGCGCGCCGTTTCGCCGGAACCCTCAGCGACTGGGGAAGATGCTGGTCGGCGCGCCGTGGCGCTTCGCCCACAGCACCCACGGAACGTCGCTCGGCCCGATCGCCTTCTCGATCACCGACCAGCGGCCGTCTCGCCGCCGAAGCAGCGCCATGTAGCTGCGCGACAGATAGCCCTGGGCGGCGGGTGCGGCCATCGGCGTGGTGCCGTAATCGAGCGGCGCGCCGGACGGCTCGACCATGGTAGCGAGCAGGAACGCCCAGTCACCCTCGCGCTTCAGCTGGCTCACGTTGAACTTTACCGGTTTCTTCAGGGCTTCGATCACCGGCACGCGCGCCGCATCGAGGATCGCGACGCGGGTTGCCTCGTCGGTCACGGGGCCTGCCGCCACGGTCGTCGCCATGAATATCGCCTCGATCATGTCGCGCTCCGGCTAGACCGCCCGCCGTCCGGGCGCGCTAGTCTTTCCGATTATGGCCCGCCCGCCGCGACGGGCGCAGTCTTCCGGACAAACAGGCGGAGGAAGCCCATGTTCCAGGCGGCAGTCACCGGCACGGCGCCCACCCAGGCATCGCCATCGGCCACCCCGGCGCCGGCTACCACGCCGGATAGCGGATCGGCCGCCTATCGCGCGGACTGGCGCCTCCCCTCGCCGCAGCCCGGCCCGGCACCATCCGCCCCCGCGACCACCACGGCGCCAGCACCGGCCAACGACACCGATCTCGTCGCGCGCGCCAAGCAGGATGCCCTGCTCTCCGCCGACGTCTATCACGACGTAGCGACCCCGCCACCGGGCTTCCGCGTCGCGGATGCCGCCGATCTGGAGAAACTGGGCCTGTCCCCCGAAATGCTCGAACAGCCCGGATCGAGCTTCCGCGCCCGCGTCTACGCGATCGGCGAGGGCGCCAGCGAACGCTACGTCGTCGCCTTTCGCGGATCGCAGACCGGCGAGGACTGGAAGAACGATTTCGAGCAGGCCGCCGGCTTCAATTCGACGAGCTATTCCAAGGCGCTGGAGATCGGCAAGACGATCGCGCGCAGCGACGCGAACGTCACCTTCACCGGCCATTCGCTGGGCGGGGGACTCGCCTCCGAAGCGGCGATCGCTTCGGGTCGCGAGGCGGACACGTTCAATGCGGCCGGCCTCGCCTCCGGCACCATCTCGGCCGCCCAGGCGGTCGCGCAGTCCAACGGGCGCGGGACGGCAGCCGTGCAGGCCTATTCGGTGCCGCACGAGATCCTCACCAGCCTGCAGAATGGCGGCGACCGCGCGATCGGCGGGGTGCTGGGCGACATCGTCGCGGGGCCGATCGGCGGCATCGCCGGCGGCGCGATCCTCGATGCACCGTCCGCCTACGGCACGCATCACGAACTGCCGGACGTCCGTCCGCAGGGCGTCAACTGGTTCGAGGGCCCGAACCCGATCAGCCGCCACGGCATCGACTGGGTGCTGGCCGGCGCGGCGGCGTTGCACTGAACGATTGACGTACCGGGCGCCCTGCCACGACCATGGATGATGTGCCTTATGCCCGCCTCCTGCTACCCGGCCTGCTCGCGATGAGCCTTGGCGCCTGCGAGCCTGCCGACGCGCGCTGCTTCGCCGCCGACACGGTGCTGCCGACGCGTGCGGAGGTACTCGCCAGCCCGTCGCTGGGCGGATCGGGGCGCGATCTCGCCGAGGCGCTGCTCGATCGTGATGGCGCGCGCGCGAAGCGGTTGCTCGATGCCGATCCGGCGCTGGCCCGGCTAACCGTCGGCCGCGATCACGACATGCTGACGGTCGCGATCGCGAGCTGCGATACGACGCTGGTTGCGCTGCTGCTCGATCACGGGGCGCCACCAGACGGCGTTCGGCCCGGCCTGCCGCTCGACCTCGCGCTGCGCGCCGATGATCCGGAGCTGGCGTTCCGGCTGCTCAAGGGCGGCGCGCATCCCAATCCGAGCGGACACCCCACCGGCCCCTTGCGCACCGCGATCGAGCTCAACTCGCTGGGCGGCGTGCGGATGCTGCTCGATTTTCATGCCGATCCGAACGCGATGGAGAGCAATGCCCGCCGCCCGCTCCACATCGCGCTCGACACCGAGCATTTCCGGATCGCCGAACTGCTGCTGGATCGCGGTGCCGATCCCTGGGCGGTGGATCATGGCGGCGCCAATCTCGGCTCGGCGCTCGTCGCCCCGATGGTGACGCGCGCGCCCGAAGAGGATGCCGCGCGACGGCGCCTGCTCGCTCGTCTCCCGCAGATCGGATGGCCGCAGCCGGTGCCCGGCTTCGCGGATGTCCGCAAACTGGCTGCGGAAGGACATTGGCCGCCGCCTCATGCAATGCATCGGGGGCCGCGGCGCAATCGATAGAAAGCGTTGCTGTAACAGCATAAGCCGTCGCGGAGGCTCATCCACCTATCCGTGCGGCCCCATCAGTCCGACGTTGAAACCGGGGCGCTCGCGGGATGCTAACCGATCGTGGCAGCAGCCCGCGCACGCAAGCTGGGCTTATCCAGCCTGTCGGACGCGCTCCGCCTGGCCTTCGCCGCCGAGCGCGGATGAGCGTCACCTCTTCCGGGGCTGGCGATAATCGGCAGGAACGATGCCGTAGCGGTTGAGCTTGTCGTAGAAGGTCTTGCGGGGAAGATCCAACCGGTCGAGCGTTCGCTGGACGTCGCCGTCGTTCAGGCGGAGTTCGTAGCGGATCGCCGCCGCCTCGAAGGCGCGGGTGCGCTCGCGCAGCGGCCGGCGCACATCCTCGTCGTTCGCATCGTCCTGCGGAGCATTGTCCAGGCCGAGCGCGAAACTGCTCGCGACATGACGCAGTTCGCGCACATTGCCCGGCCAGTCATGATCCTGCAGGCGCCGGACGACCTCGTCCGTGATCGCCCGCGCGGGCCTCGCCTGACGCTCGGCCTCCTCCTGCACGAAATGCGCGAACAGCAGGGGGATATCCTCGATCCGTTCGCGCAATGGCGGTATCCGCAGCCGCACGACGTCGAGCCGGTAGTGGAGATCCGCGCGCAGTCGTCCGTCGGC
Source organism: Sphingomonas-like bacterium B12 (assembly GCA_000333335.1). Lineage (GTDB taxonomy): Bacteria > Pseudomonadota > Alphaproteobacteria > Sphingomonadales > Sphingomonadaceae > Solisphingomonas. Next base: position 22,550 of record BACX01000481.1, read on the forward strand.
GATCAGCCGATCGGGGTTCTGCTTGATCGCGGCGATCACCCGGATGTCGATCGCGATCGGCTGATCGCCGCCGATCGGAGTGACCTCCCGCTCCTCCAGCACGCGCAGCATCCGGACCTGGAGCGGCAGGGGCATGGAATCGAGTTCATCGAGGAAGAGACTGCCGCCGCTCGCCGCCGCGATCCGCCCGATGCGCGACAGGCGGCCACCGGGAAGCGCGCCGTCCTGATGCCCGAACAGCTCGCCCTCGGCCATTTGCTCGGGCAGTGCACCACAGTTGAGCGCCACGAACGGCCTGCCCCGCCGTGCGCCCCAGCGGTGGAGCAGAATGGCGGCAAGCTCCTTGCCGGTGCCCGTCTCGCCCTCGATCATCACATCGACATCGGCCTGAGCGAGCTGGCGGATCGTTTCGCGCAGGCGCTCCATGACCGGGCTGCGGCCGATCAGCACTTCCTCCCCCGCCTCGGCGGCCGCGGCGCGGAGTCGCCGGTTCTCGAGCGCGAGGCGCCGAGTCTCCAGCGCGCGCCGCACGCTGGCGATCAGTACGTCGCTGCCGAACGGCTTGGTCAGGAAATCCCAGGCGCCTTCCTTCAGCGCCGCCACCGCCATCGCTACCTCGCCATGGCCGGTGATAAGGATGACCGGCAGTTCGGAATCCATCGCCCGCAACGCCCGGAACAGCTGGAGACCATCCATTCCCGGCATCCGCACGTCGGTGACGACGATGCCGGGGAAATCGCGATCGATCGCCGCCAGCGCAGCCTCGGCGTTCGCGAAGGGCTTCGATCGCAGCCCGGCGAGCGCCAGCGTCTGCAGGTTGGCGGTGCGCAGACCCGCATCGTCATCGACGAAAGCGATGGTGTCGATAAGCTCGGTCATGCGCGCCTCAGGGTCAGCAGGAAGGCGGTCGTCCAGCCGGGCGGCGCATCGCCGACGTCCAGCTCTCCGCCGAATTCGCGGGCGATGTCGCGGGCGATGCCCAGGCCAAGGCCCAGCCCCGCCTCCTTGGTGGTCGCGAAGGGAGCGAAGAGGTCGCCGCGCGCGGTCTCCGCAATACCCGAGCCGGTGTCGGTGACGAGGATGCGGACGGTATCGCCTTCCACATCGACGAGCAGGCCGATCCGTGGCCCCGGCTGGCCAGCAAGCGCCTCGATGGCGTTGTGCAGCAGGTTGACGAGGATCTGCTCCAGTCGGATCGGGTCGGCCAGCACGGCGATGGCCGGAATGGACACCCGCTCCAGCATCACGCCCGCGCTGCGGATCAGGTGGCCGACCAGCAGCAGCGTTCCGTCGATCGCCTGATCGATCGGGACCGGGCGCAGCGTCCCGGTGCCGCGCCGGGCGTAGCTGCGCAGTTCCGCCGTGATCGTGCCGATCCGCTGCGTGAGGCCGGCGATCGCTTCCAGATTCTGGCCCGCCGTCGCCGCATCGCCGCGCGCGAGGAAGGCGGTGCCATTCTCGGCCAGCGTGCGGATCGTCGCGACCGGCTGGTTGATCTCGTGCGCCACCGCCGCCGTGATCTGGCCGATCGAGCCGAGCCGGTTGGCATGGGCAAGCGCTTCGCGCGCATCGCGGAAGCGGGTCTGCGCGGCCTCCAGCTCGGCGGTGCGTGCCGCGACCTCGTCTTCCAATACCCGCCGGAGGCTCGCCGCGAGCGCGGCGCGGCTGCTGGCGCGCAACCACCAGCCGAGCGGCAGCAGCAGCAGCATCGCTGCCGCGATCAGGATCAACCGCGCGGTCGCCAGATAGGCGGCGCGCACCGGCGCCAGCGGCTCGAACACGGTGAGCCGCCAGCCGGGGACGGGAACCGGCGTGTCGGCGGCAGCGAATTGCTGTGCCCCGATATCGACCAGCGCGTCGCCGGCCGTACTGATCGGCAGCGGGGCGAGCGGCGCATCGCCATATTGCCGGGTGCGCCTCATCTCGGCGATCTGGGCGGTCGGCAGCGCGTGGGTAGTGCCGAAGCGCCAGCCCGGTCGATTGGTCAGCAGCACGACGCCATCGCCGCCGGTGACAATGACGGTGCCGGGCGCCGGCCCCCATCCCCGCTCGACCGCGCCGAAGACGAACTTGACGACGATGACGCCGTGGCCGCCTGCGACCCGTCGTGACAGGAACAGGCCCGGCTCGCGGCTGACCGTGCCGAGGCCGAAGAACTCTGCCGATCCGGCCCGCATCGCTCGGGCGAAATAGGGGCGGAAACTGTAATCCTGCCCGACGAAGCTGCTCGGCAGGCGCCAGTTGCTCGCCGCGATCGTCTGCCCCCGCGCATCGAGCAGGTAGACGACCGAGCTGCCGAGCTCGCCGGCAATGTCTTCCAACTTGCGGCTGGCGCGATCGCGGGCACCGACATCGCCGCCCAGGGCCGCCACGATCTCCGGCTGTTCGGCAAGCACGACCGGCAGCAGGCGGTACTTCTGCAGCTCCGATACCAACAGCGAGGCGCGCGAGGCGGCGGCGATCTGCGCGGCGCGGCGGGCCTCGTTGCGGGCCTGCTGATCCGCCCACACGTCACCCGCCCAGGCGAGCAGGATCAGGGTCGCCAGATACAGGATCGCCGCGATGGCGATGCGCGGCCGCAGATCGGCGGGCACAAGCGCGAATCGAGCAGGATTGTCGTTCATCGAATGTCCGAAAAATCGCACCTCAGCTTCATTCATGTGCGGAAATCCACACACATCAGTCAATCCGGAATCATCAACCAGCTGATTGCGGGCGATATTTTTCCATCGAAACGTAGCTGGCGCCGAAAGCGAGGCGCGTTACGCTTGGCCCCGTCCCGACACACGGAGAAGGTCGGGCAGTATAGAGGATGCGAATTGGCTCATTTCCCCGCCACCGGAACGCCCGCGCCCGAGAAGGCGCGTCACTGGAGCGGCCATCTCTATATCCAGGTTCTGGCGGCGATCCTGTGCGGCGCACTGCTCGGCCATTTCGCCCCGGCGACCGGCGCAGCACTGAAGCCGCTCGGCGACGCCTTCATCGCGCTGGTGAAGATGGTGATCGCACCCGTGATCTTCCTGACCCTGGTGACAGGTATTGCCGGCATGGGGAATCTCGGCGGACTCGGCCGGGTCGTCGGCAAGGCCTTCGCCTATTTCCTTTTCTTCTCGACGCTCGCGCTGATCCTCGGGCTGATCGTGGCGCACATCGTCCAGCCGGGTGCGGGCCTGCACATCCAGCCCGCCCAGCTCGATCAGAGCGCGGTGAAAAGCTATGCGAAGGCCGCGCACGACCAGACCATCACCGGCTTCCTGCTCCACGTCATTCCGACCACCCTGGTGTCGCCCCTCACCGACGGCGACATCCTGCAGACGCTGCTGATCGCGGTGCTTTTCGGCATCGCCGCATCGCTGGTCGGCGAGCCGGCACGCCCGGTGATCGAGCTGCTCGAGCGTTTCTCTGCGATCGTATTCCGCATGGTCGGCATCCTGATGCGCGCGGCACCCATCGGCGCGTTCGGGGCGATGGCGTTCACCGTTGGCAAGTTCGGCGTCGGCAGCCTCGCCAATCTGGCGGGGCTGGTCGCGACCTTCTACCTCACATCGCTAATCTTCGTGCTGGTGGTGCTGGGCGCAGTCGGCTGGGGCTGCGGCTTCTCGATCCTGAAGCTGATCCGCTACCTTCGCTCCGAACTGCTGCTGGTGCTCGGCACCTCTTCGTCCGAAGCCGCTTGCCC
>BACX01000480.1 GCA_000333335.1 Sphingomonas-like bacterium B12
TGGTCGGCAGGCGGCTGAGCAGCGACCGGCTCGGCACGTCGGAGATATTGTGGATGTCATGATCCAGCCCGCACTCGCGGCGCAGCGCGGTGCCCAGGAAGGTGATCGCCGGATCCTCGATGCCACCGGTAAAATCCAGCAGCACGCTGTGCGGCCCGAAATCCTCGCTATGCTCGGGATCGAGATCCTCGATCGAGGGGTAGGCACGGCCACCCAGCATCGAGACCCAGAAATTGTAGGCGCGAACGTGCATACGCCGCTCGTCGCTGCCGATCGCCGGCGGACGCTCGGCCTCGATCGCGGGCTCGTGCCCCTCGACGGGTTCGTGATCGATCCCCCGCATGCCGTCCATCCGATACTCTCCAGCGCTGCCGCGCACCCCTGAACGCGCGGATGGCCGATCATGCACGCGCCGTGGTTGAAATAGCGTAAAGCCTATGCGCGTCGGGTGTTGCGGGCGACGCGGAGCGCTGCTACAGGCGCCGCACTCCGGCAGGCCGCTTTAGCTCAGCTGGTAGAGCATCGCATTCGTAATGCGGGGGTCACAGGTTCGAGTCCTGTAAGCGGCACCACAGTTCATATCGATTCATGGGCGGTAACGCGCCTCTCCTTCCGGACAGGCGCGCTAGGTTTGGTCCGTCACATCCGCGGGGCATCGGCGAATGCCCGCGTCGCGAACGAGCGGGCATCGGACGTCGCTTCCAGCTTTGCCGAACCGCCGGCAAGCAGGCCAAGCACCAGAAAGTTACCGAGCAGCGAGCCGAGTTCGCTCAGGCTCGGCATCGCGCTGCCAGGGCCGAAGGCCTGGCCGGGCAACGTGGCGTCGAGATCCGCCTGGGTCGCGACCTCGCCGGTATAGCTGGACAGCCAGCCCGAGCCTTCGCCGTTCTCTTCCAGCACGAAACCGTCGCGCGTGGCGGCATCCAACGCATAACCGTCATTGCCCATCGAGATGGACAGGTCGCCGAGCTGGTTCTGGCTGATACCATCCACGACGATCGACTGAGCGCCCTTGGTGATGGTCAGCTGGCTCGCGACATAGGCGTTCGGATTCTGCGCATATTGCTCGGTGTTGATCGTGATCTTCGTGCCGTTGGCCAGCTCGAACGTAGTGGTGCCCGAGAAATCGAAAGCATGCTGGCCGTCGACATTGACATGGGGGTCGCCCCAGATCTGTGTGGTCTCGCCGGTATTGGCGTTGACGATGTTGATCTCGGAATTGGCCTCGTTGAGGCTGAGGCTATAGCCATCGCCCAGATCGATATCGGCCTGGCCATCGGCGCCGGCCGTGGCGGTCCACTGGGCCTGCGGCTGCGGCGACTGGGCACTCATCGCCGAGACGAGCCATGTCGACGCCATCTGCGCGAAGGCGAAGCGCCCGCTGTCGAGCGGATTGAAGGCGCGACCGACGATACCGGCGGCAAGAACGAAGGCAGCGCCCTCCGCCGCCTGTCCGAAATTGAAAGCCGAAGGAGAAGCGGAAACCGAGGAGGTGATGGTGGTCATGGCGATGCTCCGTCCCTGTTGACGGAGGCATAGAAGCATGGGTGCCCCCGCACCGCGCTCCGCGTTCCGATTAGACGCCCTAGTCGAAACGATTACCGGCCGTTCACACGCGACCGGTGGAGGGTCCGCGATCGACCGCCAGCGTGCCGATCCGGACATCCGAACGCGCGAGATCGTCGGCGAGGCCGGACAGATCCTCCGGCCCGCCGCGATCCAGCTGCAGCGCGATATCGAGCGTGCCGGCCGCGTTCATCACCATCCGTGCGCCGGTCGCCGGCCAGGCGTTGGGGCCGAATTTCACGCGCACCTCGCGCTCGTTCTTCTGTTTCGCCTGCGCCCAGAGCTGGCCGAGCAATTGCGCGAAGCCGCTGGCATCGACCGTAGGCGACGGCGCGTTGGGGACGATCGTCGGTGCATCGGCCAGCGCCTGCCCGAAGGCCCAACCTTGTGCATCGCCCTGATTCTGATCCCGGTCATCGCGCAGCACGGTCTGGCGCGCATCAAGACCGTCGACGAGGGCGCCCTTGGCTTCGCCACCATCGCCAAAAAGGTCACCCTGCTCCTCACCTTTGGCCGGAAGCGGGAGGCGCCCCTGCTGCAGCCCGCCTTTCTGCGCGAGCGCGAAGGCGTCCTTCATCGCGTGAACGTCCTGATCGCTCGGCTGGCTGCGCCCGGCATGCTGAGGCGTCGGGCGAGAGGTGGAGACAGGTCGCGAACTCGCGGCGGCGGACATGCTCATGACACCCTCCGTGCGTCGAGCGCATCGAACTCGACCTTCTCTTCCTGGCGGCGCGCGATGCGGCGCTCGATGCCCGAAACATGCTCCACCAGCACATCGCGCCGGGCCTGCGCGCGGATCAGTTCGGCGCGGCGTTCGGCTTCCGCCGCCTCGCGCTGGCGCTGTTCCTCGGCGGCGTCGTTCACCGCGCTGTGGGCGACCGCATAATCGAAGCGGCGGCGATCCAGCAGCGCGAGCAGGGTGGGGGCATGTTCGAGATCGGTGGCAAGCCGATCGCGCGTATCGGCGATCTCGGAGCGTTTGCGATCCGCCCGCGCCTCGGCCGATCGCTTCGCCTGCTCGGCCGCCTTCGTTTCCTCACGCGCAACCGCGAGCGCCTGCGACGCGCTGGTCAGCCGCGCCTCGCGCAGGCGAACGATCTGGCGCGCATCGCTCACGCCCCCGCACCCTGCAGCAGCATCAGCGAAGTGGCGAAAGGTTCGGCCGTATCGGCGTCTTGCCGCAACAGCGCCTCGATTTCCGCGCGCGCGGCGAGCGCCTTGTCAGCGTGCGCGTCGGAGCCGGGCTTGTATTCGCCGACCTGCACGAGGAATTCGATCTCGGCATATTTGGCCATCAGCGCGCGGACCCGCTGCGCGGCGGCGCGATGGCCGGCGGTGGCGAGGCGCGGGAAGACGCGGCTGAGCGAGCCGAGTACGTCGATGGCCGGATAATGCCCGGCCGCGCCCAGCTTGCGCGAAAGCACGATATGGCCGTCGAGGATGGAGCGGACCTCCTCGCCCACGGGATCATTGCCCTCCTCATCCTCCAGCAGCACCGTGTAGATACCGGTGATCGAGCCTTGCGCGCTCGTGCCGGCGCGTTCGAACAGCCGGGGCAGCTCGGCGAATACCGATGGCGGGAAGCCGCGCCTGACCGCCGGTTCGCCCGCGGCCAGCCCGATCTCCCGCAGAGCGCGGGCGAAGCGGGTGGCCGAATCCATCAGCAGCAGGACGCGCTTGCCTTCCTCGCGAAAGCCCTCGGCGATGGCGGTGGCTGGGGGCG
>BACX01000479.1 GCA_000333335.1 Sphingomonas-like bacterium B12
GCTTTCGGCCCATGCGTCGAGGAAGCCGCTCTCGGAAATCGCACTCCACAAGGCGGAGATCCCCGCCCCGCCTTGCGCGGAGCGCACCTGAGCAGGCGACGAAACGTCGTCGAGCAGTCGTGCAAATGGATCGAGGAATTCGGCGTCGTCCATCAGCGCAGCCCCAGACCACGGGCGATGATGCCCCTCAGGATTTCCCGCGTACCGCCCCGCAGCGAATAACTCGGCGCGATCTGCGCGACGAAGGCGAGTGCGCGGACCAGCTCGGGCGCGACCGGCTCGTCCGGATGGCGACCGAGATCGTCGGCGATCAGCGCGGGGATCGACTGCTCGAAGCCGGTGCCGATGTCCTTGACCAGCGACGCCTCGATCACCGGCGACTCTCCCTCCGCCAGCCGTGCGGTGACCGCCAGCGACATGGCGCGCAGCACCGCCAGCTCGGCGGTCAGCCGCCCGGCGAGCGCAAGGCTCGCCTCATCCTCCGGCCGATGCGCGCGGATATGCGCGATCCACGCATCGAGCAGCACGATGCTCGAATAGATGCGCTCCGGCCCGCTGCGCTCGAAGGCGAGTTCGGCGGTGACCTGCGCCCAGCCAGCCCCCTCCTTGCCGATCAGCGTGTCGGGCGACAGGTGGACATCCTCGAAGAACACCTCGGTGAAATGCGCGTCTCCGGTCAGATCGACGATCGGGCGCACGGTGACGCCCGGCGTCTTCAGGTCGATGATCAGCTGGGACAGGCCCTGGTGCCGATCGGCGCTGGTGCCGGAGGTGCGGACGAGCGCGATCATGTAGTCGTCGTGGTGCGCGAAGGTGGTCCAGATCTTCTGGCCGTTGAGCCGCCAGCCGCCGCCCTCCGCCGGCTCCGCGCGGGTCCGCACGCTGGCGAGGTCCGATCCGGATCCTGGCTCGCTCATGCCGATGCAGAAATAGATCTCACCCCGGCAGATGCGCGGCAGATAGTCCTGCCGCTGCGCCTCGGTGCCAAAATGAAGGATGAGCTGTGCGGACTGGCGATCGGCGATCCAGTGCGCGGCGACCGGCGCGCCGACGCTCAGCAATTCCTCGGAGACGACGAAGCGGGCGTAGGCGCCGCGGTCCTGCCCGCCATAGCGCTTCGGCAGGGTCAGGCCGAGATAGCCGGCGGCCCCCAACACGCGGCTGAGATCGGCATCGAAACCCATCCACGATCGCGCCCGCCGATCGATCGGCAATGCCGCGATCCGATCGGAGATCAATGCCCGGAGCGGTTCACGGAGCGCCTCATCCTCTGGCGGCAGCGCGCGGAGCGTGAAACTGTCGAACAAGCCGGCGATCCTCCGATGCCCCGGCGGGGCTTTCCGTCGGGCATAGCCGAACCGGCGGCGGCGTGTGGCCTAGCCATAGGGATTGCCCTGGCAATGATCGCTTTCCGCCGAAGGCGATTGACACCCGGTGCCGAATGACGATCAAGCAGCGCACCAGCATCCACGGAGAGACGATCATGAAGACCCGCGCCGCCGTAGCGTTCGAAGCGAAGAAGCCGCTGGAAATCGTGGAGCTGGATCTCGAAGGCCCGAAGGCGGGCGAGGTGCTGGTCGAGATCATGGCGACGGGCATCTGCCATACCGATGCCTACACGCTCGACGGCTTCGACAGCGAGGGCCTGTTCCCGAGCGTGCTGGGCCATGAGGGCGCGGGCATCGTGCGCGAGGTGGGTGCGGGCGTCACCAGCGTGAAGCCGGGCGACCACGTCATCCCGCTCTACACGCCCGAATGTCGCCAGTGCAAAAGCTGCCTCAGCGGCAAGACCAACCTGTGCACCGCGATCCGCGCGACGCAGGGCAAGGGGCTTATGCCCGACGGCACCACCCGCTTCAGCTACAAGGGCCAGCCGATCTTCCATTACATGGGCTGCTCGACCTTCTCGAACTTCACCGTGCTGCCCGAGATCGCGGTGGCGAAGATCCGCGAGGACGCGCCGTTCCAGTCGAGCTGCTATATCGGCTGCGGCGTGACGACCGGCGTCGGCGCGGTGGTGAACACCGCCAAGGTGCAGGTCGGCGACAACGTCGTGGTGTTCGGGCTGGGCGGCATCGGCCTCAACGTGCTGCAGGGCGCGCGGCTGGCCGGCGCCAACAAGATCATCGGCGTCGACATCAACCCCGATCGCGAGGAATGGGGCCGCCGTTTCGGCATGACCGACTTCCTCAACAGCAAGGGCATGAGCCGCGAGGACGTCGTCGCCAAGATCGTCCAGATGACCGACGGCGGCGCCGACTATACGTTCGACGCCACCGGCAACACCGAGGTGATGCGTACCGCGCTGGAGGCCTGCCACCGCGGCTGGGGCACCTCGATCATCATTGGCGTAGCCGAGGCCGGCAAGACGATCGAGACGCGGCCGTTCCAGCTGGTCACCGGCCGCAACTGGCGCGGCACCGCCTTCGGCGGCGCCAAGGGCCGCACCGACGTGCCCAAGATCGTCGACATGTACATGACCGGCAAGATCGAGATCGACCCGATGATCACGCACGTCATGGGCCTGGAGGAGATCAACAAGGGCTTCGACCTGATGCATGCGGGCGAGAGCATCCGCAGCGTCGTCGTCTACTGAGCAAGGCGGCGCGATGTTCAGCCATATCGTCGTCGGCGCGGACGATCTCGATGCCTCGAAAGCCTTCTACGACGCGGCGCTCGGCGCGCTCGGCGCGGAACCCGGCGTCGTGGATACGCGGGGCCGCGTGGTCTATTCGCACAATGGCGGCCGCTTCCTGCTGACGCGGCCGGTCGATGGCGGCGCGGCGAGCTTCGCCAACGGCGGCACGATCGGCTTCCTCTGCGCCTCGCCCGGGATGGTGGACGCTTGGCACGCGGCGGGCGTCGCCCATGGCGGCACCTCCTGCGAAGACCCACCCGGCATCCGCCAAGCGACCGAGGGGCGCGTCGTCTACCTCGCCTATATGCGCGATCCGGCGGGCAACAAATTGTGCGGCTTCCACAAGGTGAGCGGATGATGGAGACGGTCTCGACCAACCGCGCCTTCGACGGCGTGCAGGGCGTCTACAGGCACGCCTCGTCCGCGACGGGAACAGACATGACCTTCTCGGTCTACGTGCCGCCCCATGCCGAGGGTGCGAAGCTGCCGGTGGTCTGGTATCTGTCGGGCCTCACCTGCACCCACGCCAACGTCACCGAGAAAGGCGAGTTTCGCGCCGCCTGCGCCGAGCTGGGGCTGATCTTCGTCGCGCCCGACACCTCGCCGCGCGGCGAAGGCGTGCCGGACGATCCCGTCGGGGCCTATGATTTCGGGCTGGGCGCGGGCTTCTACGTCGATGCGACGGAAGAGCCCTATGCGGCGAACTACCGCATGTGGAGCTACCTCACCGAGGAACTGCCAGCGTTGATCGCAGCGGAATTTCCGGCCGACATGGATCGCCAGTCGATCATGGGTCATTCGATGGGCGGCCATGGCGCGCTGACCATCGGCCTGTCCTTCCCCGATCGCTACAAGGCCGTCTCCGCCTTCGCGCCGATCGTCGCGCCGGGTCAGGTGCCGTGGGGCGAGAAGGCGCTGACCGGCTATCTCGGCACCGATCGTTCGGGATGGCGCAAGCATGACGCGGGCGCGCTGATCGAGGACGGCGCGCGCGTTCCCGCGCTACTGGTGGATCAGGGCGGCGCGGACCAGTTCCTCGTCGACCAGCTCAAGCCCGAACTGCTGGAGCGGGCCTGCGCCGATGCCGGCATCGACCTGACGCTGCGCATCCAGCCCGGCTACGACCACAGTTACTATTTCATCTCGACCTTCATGGCCGATCACCTGCGCTGGCACGCCGCGCGACTGGGATGAGGCCGCATTGCATCCGGCGCGGCGATCCCGATATCCGCGCCGCACCATGAGAGGATAGACGATGCCCGACAGCAGCACAGGCGCGACCGCGATCAACCCCGCGACCGGACAAGCGGCGGAAACCTTTCCGTGGCTGGGCGACGCGGAACGCGACGCGGCGCTGGATCGGGCGGTATCCGGCTATCGCGCATGGCGTGCGCTCGATCTCGCCACGCGGGGCGACATCCTGCGCAAAGTCGCCGCGCACTTCCGCACCAACGCCGAACGCTTTGCCCGCACCATGACCGAGGAGATGGGCAAACCGATCGTGCAAGCCCGCGCCGAGGTCGAGAAATGCGCCAAGCTGTTCGACTGGTATGCCGATCACGGCGCGCCCCTGATCGCCGACGAGCCGACCACGGTCGAAGGCGACAAGGCCTATGTCTCCTTCCTGCCGATCGGCGTGGTGCTGGGCATCATGCCGTGGAATTTCCCGCTGTGGCAGATCGTGCGCGGCGCGGTGCCGATCCTGTTCGCGGGCAACGCCTTCCTGCTGAAGCATGCGCCCAATTGCGTGCGATCGGGCCTGAACGTCGAGGAAGCGTTTAAGGCGGCCGGCGCGCCCGACGGCGCCTTCTCGGTGTTCAACGCGCATCAGGATGCGATCGCCGACGTGATCGCGGACCGCCGCATCGCCGCCGTCACGCTCACCGGCAGCGTAAGGGCGGGATCAGCGGTCGCTTCGGCGGCAGGCAAGGCGATCAAGAAATCCGTGCTCGAACTGGGGGGATCGGACCCGTTCATCGTGCTGGCCGATGCCGACCTCAATGCGGCAGTGAAGGCCGCGGTCGAGGCGCGTTTCCAGAATAGCGGGCAGATCTGCATCGCCGCCAAGCGGATCATCGTCGAGGCACCGATCGCGGATGCCTTCACCAACGGCTTCGTGGAGGCCGTGAAGGCGCTGAAGATCGGTGACCCGCTCGACGAGGGCACCTATGTCGGCCCGATGGCGCGGCGCGATCTGCGCGACGAGTTGCATGGTCAGGTCGAGCGCACGATCGCCGAGGGCGCAGAGGTGCTGCTCGCTGGCGGCCCGATGGAGGGCGAGGGCAATTTCTACGCGCCAACCATTCTCGGCGGGGTGAAGCCGGGCATGACCGCCTTCAAGGAAGAGACGTTCGGCCCGGTCGCCGCGATCGTGATCGCAAAGGATGCCGACGAGGCCGTCACACTTGCCAACGATAGCGAGTTCGGCCTCTCCGGCGCGATCTGGAGCGGTGACGCTGCGCGTGCCAAGGCGATGGCGCGGAAGCTGGAGACGGGCGGCGTGTTCATCAACGGCTTCGCCGCATCCGACCCGCGCACGCCGATCGGCGGGATCAAGCATAGCGGCTATGGCCGCGAGCTCTCCCACTTCGGCATCCGCGAATTCACCAACGCGCAGATCGTCTGGCAGGACCGGCGCTGAGCCGCGACCCGGCGCCTCGCCCGAGGCGCCGGGATCGCACGATCATTCTCCGTCGGCACGCCGCGCGAGCAAGATGCGCGCTTGTGCCGCCACCTGCGCCAGCATCGCCGGGCTGACCGCCGGCGCGGTGCGCGCGCGCTGGACGAGCCGGGCGAAGCGCTCGACCCGCGTCTCGTGCTGGTCGAGCCAGGTATCGACCAGCTTCGCGGGGCCGCCCTTGCCGGCGCGCGACAGGAAATCGAGACGCAACTGCTCGAAATCGCGGGCGAGGCCGGCGGTGAGCAGCCGCTCCCAGCTGTCCGCCGAAGTCGCGCGCTGCGCGGCCGTCTTGGCCCAGTCCAGCCCCAGCGCCTCGCCGAGACGGACATAGGCGGAGACCACCTCCTCCTCGCTCCAGCCGCAGCGCGCGGCCAGCGCGGCGATGGCGATCGCGCCGTCCAGCTCGTATAGCCGCGCCACGCGGGTGGCGAGCTCGATGCTGGCGCCGGTGGCGACGAGGCGATCGGTGAGCTGCGCGGTGACGGTCTTCACCTCGGCCTTGATCACGTCGTCGGCTTTGCGATCGAGCCGCTCTACGCCAGCCTTCACCGCGTCGGCCATCTCGCCGGGCAGCGCCGTCGCGTTCGCCACGCGGATCAGGTCGGCGATGTGCAGGCGAATCACCTGCGCCGCGACATCGAGCAGTTCGAGGCGGCCCGTCTCGGGCATCGGCTCGGCCTCGATGTCGGCGAACAGCTCGGTCAGCCCGAAGATGGTGTCACAGGCGAGATAGGCGCCGGCGACGCGGGCGAGGCTGACGCCTTCCTCCTCCGAAAGCTCGAAGGGCGCGACGAGGCCGAGCCGGTTGACCACCGCATTGGCAACCTTGGTGGCGATGATCTCGCCGCGTAGCCGGTGCGCGTCGATCGCCTCGGTGAAGCGCGCCTGCATCGGCTCCGGGAAGGCACGGTGGAGGATCGGCGACAGCGTCGGGTCGCCGGTGATCGGCGAAGCCTCGATCGCGGCCTGCAGCGTCAGCTTGGCGTGGCTGAGGATCACCGCCAGCTCGGGCCGGGTGAGGCCGTGGCCGTCCTGCGCGCGGCGCGCATAGACGTCGTTGCCGGCGAGGCCTTCCACCTTGCGGTCCATCCGCCCGGCCGCTTCCAGCTCGGTGATCACGCTCACCTGCGAGGGAAGCGCCGCCGGTCCGCCACGCTCGGCGGAGGAGAGCGACAGCGTCTGGAGGCGGTTGTCCTCCAGCACGATGCCGGCGACGTCGTCGGTCATGCTGGCGAGGAAGACGTTGCGATCCTCGAAGCCGAGCCGACCTGCCGCCATCTCGGCATTGAGCGCGATCTTGATGTTGACCTCGTTGTCCGAGCAATCGACGCCCGCCGAATTGTCGATGAAGTCGGTGTTCGAGCGGCCGCCGTGCAGGCCAAACTCGATGCGTCCCGCTTGCGTGGTCGAGAGGTTGGCGCCCTCGCCGATCACCTTGGCGCGGAGCTGCACGGCGTCCACGCGGTTGGCGTCGTTGGCAGGGTCGCCGGCTGCCGCGTTGGTTTCGCTCGACGCCTTGATGTAGGTGCCGATGCCGCCGAACCACAGCAGATCGACCGGCGCCTTCAGGATCGACTGGATCAGGGTCGAGGGATCGTAGGTGCCCTCGGTGATGCCAAGCGCGGCGGCGGCTTCCGCCGAAACCGGGATCGCTTTCTGACTGCGCGGGAAGACGCCGCCGCCGGCCGAGATCAGGCTCGCATCGTAATCGGCCCAGCTCGACGTCGGCAGCGCGAACAGGCGCGCGCGCTCGTCCCAGCTCTTCTCCAGATCGGGCGAGGGATCGAGGAAGATGTGGCGGTGATCGAACGCCGCGACCAGCCTGATGGTCTTGCTGAGCAGCATGCCGTTGCCGAACACGTCGCCCGACATATCGCCGCAGCCCGCCGTGACGATCGGGTCGCTCTGCACGTCGACGCCCATCTCGGCGAAGTGGCGCGTCACCGACACCCAGGCGCCGCGCGCGGTGATGCCCATCGCCTTGTGGTCGTAGCCGTTCGAGCCGCCGGACGCGAAGGCGTCGCCCAGCCAGAAGCCTTTCTCGACCGCGATCGCATTGGCGACGTCCGAGAAGGTCGCTGTGCCCTTGTCGGCAGCGACGACGAAATAGGGATCGTCCTGATCGAGGATGGCGACGCGATCCGGATGTGTCACCCGGCCCTCGACCAGGTTGTCGGTGATCGACAGCAAGGAGCGAATGAAGATGCGGTAGCTCTCGGTGCCTTCCGCCAGCCACGCCTGCCGGTTGGACGAAGGCGGCAGCTGCTTGGGATAGAAGCCGCCCTTGGCCCCGGTCGGCACGATGACGGCGTTCTTCACCACCTGCGCCTTCATCAGACCGAGGATCTCGGTGCGAAAATCGTCGCGCCGGTCCGACCAGCGCAGGCCGCCACGCGCGATCGGGCCGCCGCGCAGGTGGATGCCCTCGACCCGCGGCGAATAGACCCAGATCTCGCGCCACGGGCGCGGCGCGGGCAGGTCGGGCACTTTGGCGCTGTCGAGCTTGAAGGCGAGCGCCTCCTCGGCGGCGGGCGCGAAGGCGTTGGTGCGCAGGATCGCTTCGATCAGCCCGCGCATCCGGCGCAGGATGCGATCGTCATCGATCGCCGCGACCGCGACGAGGCCTTCGTCGATGGCGGTACGGGCAGCATCCGCCCTGGCCGGCGAGGCATGTTTCGGGTCGTGCCGGGCATCGAACAGATCGACGAAACCCTTCGCCACCTGCGGCGCGCGGGCGAGCGCGTCGGCGGTCGTGACGAGGCCGTAGGCCATGCCGCTCTGGCGCAGATAGCGGAACCATGCGCGCAGCAGCACGACCGCGCGCGGCTCCAGTCCCAAGCTAACAATCAGCTTGTTGAAGGCGTCGTTCTCGGCGCGCCCCTTGAGCACTTCGGCGATGGCACGCTCGGCGATTTCGGCGCGGGCGAGCACCGAGGCGCCGCTGCCCTCCGGCGCGTCGAGCAGGAATTCGTGAATGTGGCCGAGCCCGCCGGCCAGCGCGGTCGGCACTTCCTCCAGCACCACGAAGCCGAAATCCTCCAGCACCGGCACCACGTCCGACAGCGGCACGAGGCCACCGGTGCGGTAGATCTTGAGGTGGAGGCGGTCGTCCGCCTCGCCCGGCATCGCGTAAAGGCGTGCGGCGCGGTCGCCGTCATCCTCCAGCGCGGTGAGGCGAACGATGTCCTCGGCCGCCTCGCTCGCCTCGGCACGGGCGCGATAGCCCGGCGGGAAGGCGCCGGCATGGCTGAGGCCAAGGCGCGCCGCGCGGCTCGCACCGATACGCTCGGCCAGCGCCGCCTCGACGGCGGGCGCCCAGCCACGCACCATCTGCTCCAGCCGCCGATCCAGAGGCTCGGCGTCGGGGCGCCTGCCCTGCTCTGCCAGCGCGATCGTGTAGCGGATCAGCGCGACGTCGCCGTCGCCGAGATCGATCGCCCAGCTCGCCAGCGAGCCGCCGGCCGCTTCCGCGATCATCCGACCGATCGCCTCGCGCCGGCCGGTGGTCATCTCGTCGCGCGGCAGCCAGACGAAGGCGAACAGGTGGCGGCCCAGCACCTCGTCGACCAGCAGCAGCTTGGGACGCGGCCGGTCGGACAGCGACATGGCGGTGAGCGACACCTCGCGCAGCGCAGCGGCCGAAAAGGCGATCAGCAGGTCGTGCGGCAGCTCGTAGATGGCGTGGCGCAGCGCCTTGCCGGCGTGGCTGTTGGGATCGAAGCCAAGCTCCTCCTCCAGATCGGACAGGCGGCGGCGGAGCAGCGGCACACGATCCGGCCGGGTCGCCAGCGCGCCCGAGGTCCAGAGGCCCGCATGAATGTCGATGCCCGCGACGCGCCCGCCGTCCCGGCGCGGCAGCACGACGAGATCGAGCGGCACGCGGCGGTGCACGGTGGCGACGCGATCGGCCTTGAGCAGCAGCGGCGCCTCGTTACCCGCCTCGAACCAGGCGATGGCGGCAGCACGGGTGCCGTCCGCCATGAAGGGTGTCTGGTCGGCGCGCGCGATGCCCAATTCCTGCTCGATCCGCCCGTCGGCAGAAACCCGGCGGAAGCCCAGCAGCGTCATGTTGCCATCGAGGAACCAGCGCAGCAGCGCCGCGCCTTCGCCGTCCGGCAGCTTGGCGGCGCCATCCTTCAGCGCGTGCTGAAGCAAGGGCCAGTCCTCCACCGCCGCGCGAACGTGGGCGAGCACACCCTCCAGCTCCTCGACGATGGTGCGACGCTCCTTCGCGTCGACCCGCTCGATCTCCATGTAGATGATCGATTCGCGGCGCTCGCCCTCGGTACCCGCCGGCATCAGGCCAGTGAGCGCGCCGGACTCGTCGCGGCGCACCGCGACGATCGGATGGAGCAGGCGATGCACGGCAAGCCCCCGCGCGGCGAGCGCGGCGGCGACCGAATCGACCAGGAAGGGCATGTCGTCGTTGACGATGGCGAGCCGCATCAGCCGGCGCCCACTTTCTCCGCCGATCGAATCGAGCGCGAAGCCGGGCTTTTCGGGCGCGCGCCTGGCCGCTGCGGTAGCGACGAAGGCGGCGGCCGCCTCGCACGCGGCCTCATCGAAGCCATCGGTCTCGCCGGGCAGTGCGCCCGCCGTCAGCAGGTTGGCGATTTCGCGGATGAGGCCGGGCGCCACCTCCGTCGTCTCACCGGAAGTCGCTTCGCTCGCCACAGATGCCGTCATCGCTGTTTCCGCTCCTTGCGCGGGTGTATCGCCCCGTTTTCGGGGCCGATTTCGCGCGCCGATATGCGCCTCAACGCGCCGCCGCTCAACCCCGGAGGGGTAAAAGCAACGGCGCGTCAGGCCGATCGGAAGGTAGCGAATCTTTGTTGCGTCTGTCGGTCGCTGTCAGCGCGTGATCTTGCGGATGGCGCGATCGACGAGGCTTTCCTCCTCGGGCACCGGCGCGATCACGGCAAGCTTTCCGTCGGCTTCGCGCCGCGCGAGCAGCAGCACGAACTCGCCCGAGTCGGCCGGGAGGTCGATCACCACTTGCGCCGCAACCTTGCGCAGCGCAGCGCGTGCGATCTCCGCATGGCTGGGCGGCGCGGTGACGGGCTTGCGCGCCTGCCGCTCGGCGGCGACCATCGCCTTCAGGCCGCCCGGCAGCGCCTCGATATGATCGGCGAGCGCCCCCTGCTCCAGTCCCAGCCGATGGGCGTAGGCAAGCGTGGCGGCGAATTCGGTGGCGCGCGCCTTGTCCACGTCGGTGCCGAAGATCAGCTTCACCACCGCCGTCATCGGCGCGCGCTTCTGCGCCTTGACGCCGGCATCGTCGAGCAGTTCGGCATATTCGCCTGGCCGCGCGTCGGCGAGCAGCGAGAAATCGTAGGCGAGGCCGAGCGCGCGGTAGAGCGCGGCGCGGCTCTTCAGGCGCGCGCCCTGCGCCGCCTCGGCCTGGTCGCGCGCGGCGGCGAGATGATCGGCCAGCGCTGCATTGTGGCCGGGCAGCAGGTCGTCCCCGCCATCTTCCGCATCGTGATCCTGCGGCGCCTCTTCCAGCGTGCCGAACGGGCCATCCGCCCACACCGGCGCGGCGGGCGCCTCGGCCGCCGGCTCGTCGGCCAACTCGACAGGCTCAGCCACCTCGGCGGGCGCTTCCTTCCAGTTGATCACGCCATAGACGAAGTCGATCGT
>BACX01000478.1 GCA_000333335.1 Sphingomonas-like bacterium B12
GCTGGTCCCCGTGAAGGGCACAATGGTGCCGGCGCGAACCGGCTTGCCGTCGCGATCGGTCACCTGCACCGCGATCAGCGGGCGGGTCAGGCCGTCGGCGGTGAGGCGCGACTTGGCCGGCAGGAAGACGGCATGCGCCGGCGCATTGGCGTAGTGAACCGTTCTGGTGAGCGTGGCGACCATCTGGCCCTTGGCGTCGAGCACCACGGCCTTCAGTTCGTTGTCACGGTCGCGCAGCGGCAGGCCGGTCCAGGTCGAGATGGCGACGCCGCGCGGGCGATCGGTATCGGTGCCGTCGAAGGCCAGCGGATCGACCTGCTCGCCGTTGAGGGTGAGCGCGACGCGCTGGTCCGGCGCATGACGGATCACGACGCGCAACGCCGGCGCACGCGGATTGTGATCGGCCAGCGGGAACATCCAGTCGATGCCGGGCGTCGCCTGCGCCAACCAGTCCGAACGATTGCCGGCGGCATTCGCGTCGGCGGCGACATCGATCGGCAGTGCCGCGTCGGCTTTGTCGGCGCCGGGCACCGGGCGTAGCTGGAAATCGACCCGCTGCAGGCTGCCGCCGCCGCCCTCGACGAAGCGCGAGATCGGGTTGCGGGCCTGGCGGGTGTCGATGTCGCAGGCGACCGGCTCGTAACGGCCGGAAATCGAGTTGGTGTCGATCTGAACCACATGGGTTCCGGCACGCACACCTTCGAAGTGATAGAGACCGTCCTTGTCGGTGACGACGAGGGTGCCGTCCTCCATCAGCAGGCGCACGCCTGCGACACCCGCGCGGCCCTTGTCGGGATTGCGGCAGTCGCCTTCCGTCACGCGGCCGATGATGGTCAGCGCATCGGTATTGAGCAGCGGCTTGATGCGCACCGAGGCGCTGGCATCGTTGGAGGTGGCACCCCGATCGCCGAGTGCGGAGGCGTGGTTGATCGCCTCCCCTGTCGGCGCGCCGGGCGCCACGTCGACGACGTAGCTGATCTCTACCGTTCCGCCGGCGGGAATAGCCGGAACGGTGAATTTCAGCGTGCGCCCGTCCGACGCGACGTCCGGCGCCCCGGCACCCTTGGCCGAGCCCTTGTGATAGCGGATCGCCAGCGGCAACCTGTCGGTGATGACGACGTGGTCGGCCTCGGCGCTGTCGCGGTTGGTCAGCTTGAGGCGGTACTGGATGAAGTCGCCCGGCGACGCCTCGGGAATCGAGGCCTCCTTTTCGAGCAGCAGCACACCGCCCTGGCCCGGATCGACCGGAATATCGACGTGCAGCGGCTCCATGCCGGCCAGATCGAAGGCCTTGCTGTAGGAGCCGTCGGAAATCAGGAAGCCGCCGATGTCGTTCGACAGACCGGCGATCGCATCGGGCGTCGCGACAGACGGCGCACTGTAACCCTTGGGCGGCGTCACGACGAGGCGGTAGCGCCCCTTCGGCAGCAGAGGGAAGCGGAAATTGCCGTGGACCGGGGTGTAGACATGGCCCAGGCTGTCGGTGACCTGGGCGCCCGTCACCATCGTCGAGGGATAGTCGCTCTTCCCGTCCTCGCCATAGACATGCGCGGGCTTGCCGGTAGCATCGTCGAGGATGGTGACGGTCGCGCCGTCGAGCAGCTTGCCGGTGCGAGAATCGAAGACGTAGCCCGTCGGATCGATCAGAATGGTGGCCGACGAGCCGTAGCTGTACCCGTTTTCGGAAAAGCTGAGCTTGATCGTGCCGGTGCGGCCAAGTGCCACCTTCGGGTTGCAAGCCTGGAGATCGGGCGCCAGCGTATCGGTCAGCCCCGGAAAGGCGCCGGCGAAGACACCGGTGTTCGGGCCGGTTTCGAGCAGCGGCACCTTGCGCATCTGCGAACCGATCTGGACATCGATCCAGGCCGTCTCCCGCACATTGGGATCACGGTTCTCGCCCGCGGCATCGAGCGCCAGGATGCGGGGATAATCGACATCGAGCGATTCCAGCCGCACGGCCGACGCGATCTGCGTCTCGTTGATCGGAGAAGGCGTGAAGATGAGCGAGGCGGCGTCGCACTTCATCCCCTGCAGATTATAGTCGTCGGGAAGCTGGTAGAAAGTCAGCGTGGTCGGCCGCTTGCCGATGATATCCGCCGTTTCTACGGTGTTGGACTGCACCTCTCGCGCACCTGCCGGCACCGAATAATGGATCGTCGCGGTGTTGCGAACAGGCGTCGGCAGCGCCGCCGTCGTGCAGACGGCAGCGGTGACGAGGCCCAAGCCGAAACTGGCGATCTTCGAGAGGATGAATGCTTTGGACATGCGACTCCCCGTCCGGCGCGCGCCGGCAAAGACGCGCGCCGGGGTTGAGTTTACCGATGTGGTTACAGGCTTAGTTGACCGTCGCCTGGAACTGCACCGCCATGGGCACGAGCGTGGTGACCTGCGGCATCATCGCGCGGACGGTGGTGCCGTCCCACGAGCCGCCGTACAGATCGGTCTCGTCCGCACCGGTCGCGTCGTCATCCTCGGACGTGCCGAGCAGGATGCAGTTCGCACCGCCGACGCCGGCCGTGCCGACGACGATCGAGCCGGGCACGTAGGTCATGTTGGCCGGCAGCGCATCGGTGAGGTTGAGTGAGGTCGCCGTGTTCGGACCGGCGTTGCTGACGCGCATGCAATATTGCACGATGGCGCCAGGAATCGCCTTCGGTGCGATGATCCCGTCGACCGGATCGGAGATCAGGGTCGCGGTCTTGAGCACGTTCAGCGTGGTGCCGGAGATCTGGTAGGCATCGCCCGCGCGGTTCTGGCCGTTGCGCGCGAGGTCGCCGTAGCTGACGCCGTCGGCGAACACGATATCCACCTTGGTCGGATCGTCGACCTGGGTCAGCGGCGTGGCGACGAGGTCGGCACCCAACGAACCCGACGTACCACCATCGGCGGCGACGGCGGTCAGCGAAACGATGGCGAAGTTGTTGCCCGGCGTATTGGGAATGTCCGCGACGATGAACACGGTCACGGTCGCGTCGGGCGCCAGCTCGTCGATATAGGTCTTGGTATCGACGCCCGCGTCGTAAACGCCGTTGCCGTTGCTGTCGACGAACACGCGCTCGTTGGTGACGTCGAAATTGTCGACGCCGATGATCGGGATCGACAGGTTCTGCTGATCGGCGATCAGGCGGAAATCCTGGATCGAGTTGGTGTTGTTGGTGACGGTGAAGGTGGTCACCTGGTTGGTCGCGCCGAGCGAAGTCTGGGTCGCCTGCCCGCCGACTTCGGCGACGGTGAGGTTGACCTTCTTATCGACCAGGAAGCTGGACTGGTTGGAGTTGGCCGAACCGGCGTTGCCGCCGACGGTATAGGTGACGGATGCGGTATTGTTGACCTGCGTACCGGCGACGGTGCCGCTGGCGCCCGCTGCCTGAGCCGCGCCAGCACCGAACGTGGTGATGGCTAGACCCGAGAGCAGGATGCTCTTGAACCTGCGATTATACATGACGAATACCCCTGTTTACTTGGACGAATGGAACGAAATCAGCGGAGCACGGCGCGGAAGGCGACCTGACCCGCAGCGCCCGGAGCGAGCGGCTGGGCGAGACGCCAGCGGACGACCTTGACGTCGTCGGAGCTGGCGGAGCGGAGAGCGCCATCCGGGCCCTTGACCCGAAGAGCGGCGAGGGAGCCGAAGGTGGAACCATCCACCGAAAGCTCCGGCGCGGGAGACCCGTCCGCGGGCGCGACATAGTTCACGCCCTGCGGCAGGGGATTGGAGAGCACGAAGTCCTTGACGGGCTGCGTGCCGGTGTTGCGATAGGTGAGCTGGTAGACCAGCTTGTCGCCGGGAACGGCGTGGCCGGTGGCCTTCAGATCGACGCGCGTGGTGCCGTCCTTCGCGGCGACGCGCTTCTCGGTGAGCACCTTGGTGACGAGATCGACCGGGCCGGCGATCGCCGGCGCGGCGACCGTCGCCACCAGCGCGACGATAAGGGTCTTGGGCAGGAACATGAATATTCTCCTCAGCGAATTGCGACTTTGAAGGTGATGGTCCGGGTCTGCCCGGATGCGACGTCCCCCAGCGGCACGGCGATCCCCGATGCATCGAGGTTGCCGCCGTCCGCGATCGCGGACCCGTCAAGGGTGAGGGAACCGGGAACGTAATCGGTCCCCTCGGGAATGGGGTCGGTCACGACCGCCCCCAAGGCACTGCCGACGCCGGTGATGCGGGCGGTCAACGTGTAGGTGATCTGCGCGCCGTGCGTGGGATTGGCGCTGCCGTCCGCCGCCTCGACCTTCTGCGCCTTGGTGAGTGCCACCACGGGCTCGCCCGCCCCCGCTCCGCCCGTTGCGACGAGCGGCTTCGACAAGGCGGCGGCGGCGGTGGTCGCACCGACCACGGCGGTGCTTCCGCCGTCGCCCTTCTGCGGGAAGGCGGTGCCCGGCTGGCCGTAGCCGGTCAGGGCGTGGGCGGTCACCGAGAGCGAACCGCGGCCGGCCGCTCCGGCTTGCACCAGAGCGTCGAAGTGCAAGATCTGGCCCGGTGCGAGCTCGACCGTCTGGCCGCCCTTCGAGATCACAGCGCCGGCGGCACCGGCGTCGTCCCCGGACAGCTGAAAGCCGGAAATCGCGGCATCGATGCCCGCGATCGTCCCATCCAGGACGAACGCCTCGCGGCCGTTTCCGCGATTGGTCAGGATGAAGGGTACGCGCACCGAAGTTGCTTCGGGCACATCCAGCGCACTGGAGGAAGCCCAGCCAAGGTCGATCCCCAGTTCTTCCTCGACGGCAATACCGGCCGTGTTGGATGTCGCCTGCGCTTCCTTCCCATCCTGCTGGTAGGCGATCACCGCCGTGTTGGGGATGATCGTGCCGGCAGGCACAGAAGCGGCATCGGCTTGCTGCCCGGTCAGCACGAGCACCGCCGCAGCGCATGCGCTTCGCGACCTTGAAAAGCCCGACCTGATTGCAGCCCCAGATTGCATCAACACCCCCAAGATGTGTTGATCGCAGGAAGCCGTTTTACGCTTAAGTCCCCGTTACTTTTTGGACATGTGGTAATCGACTTTAGTCGTATAACCGTTCTTTTAAGCGCATCATTCCGACTAAGGACTAATGAAAAGTCATACTAACGTCGAAGACTCAGTTATTTACATTACATTAATGTCATATTGGCAACATATGAAATGTTTTAAGGCGCTTTAGGCCTTTTTTTCGAGGATGTTGTGGATTCTGTTGAGCGTAATGCGCAAGGGCGAGATGACTCGAGGGAAGCCTTTCGATTCCCACGCCATGATCACAAGGGCGCAGCTCCACAGTTACAAACTGTCGAAATCGAAAACTCCTGCGGAGAATATTCCCATACGGCGCGCGAAAGCGACAGACGTCCGATCTGCCCGTTAGCCGCGGAATATCGTCATGTCGTAGCCGGACTCTGCGGCCGGGCGCGCGGCATAAACGTCCTGGCATCGCCTGCAGGCTCCGGGATGGAAGGGATTATCGGCCTGCTGGCGGTGGTCATTTTCGGCGACTTTACGAAAGGCACACATCTGGCCGCGATCGAAACGCTCTGGAGCGGAACGGGCGAGATGGCACGGAGGCCACTTCGCATCTGGCGCGACGAGGTCGCCCTCCTGTCGGAAGGCATGGCAAATGATTTAGGCATCGTCGAAGCGGACAGGCACGCGCTCCGCAGGATCCTGCATGAAATGTTCGCGCAGTGGCGAGGCATCGCTGCATGTACGGATGGTCGACTTCCCGGTTCGGGAGGCGCGACGCGCGATTACTTCGTCGCAAGATGGAGGGAAATCGGCGCCGTCAAAGCCGCGATCTCGCCCCTGGAATCGACGCGAACGCTGTACGATCTAGACGAGAGGCTCAGGCGCATATTGTCGGCGGCCGGGATAGGAACGCTTGACCAGCTTCGCGCATTGCCGAGGGCAAAGTTGCGTATGATCCCGGGCATAGGCCGAGAGCGGCTGAGGGCACTCGATCATTTCCTCCGGGACCGCCACCACGTCCGTCCCATCGTAGCAGATGCACAGAGGCAGGTTTCCAGCTCCTCCTCGGCAGGATGTGAAGCAATCTTGATCCGCTGACGATAGCCTTTTCGAAGCCGGCACCAATGTGACGCGGACAGTTCAACGCTGGGCGCAGTCGTTCAACCCTGGTAGAGCAGCGTTCAGATAATGCCATTCTGCGGCATTGCATACGAGGGCCGCTCTTCCGCAACGTCGGCACCCTCCCGACAAGGATGGCCGCAAGAGTTCATGCAACATGCTGGGCGGCGCGAGGGTGGCTCGCTCTCCAAGCAGTTCAGCCCAGGATCCTGATAGAATCATACTTCAGAACGGACATTCTGCAATTGGGAACTCGACCGATGAGAGCCTACGGCTGGAATTGGGCGCGTTGCTGCCTCACGGCTTGGTGCCGCCCACTCGCCTGCACGACAACCGCAACCGACGATATCGACATTTACCCCACCGCGATGGCCTGCCATTGGCTTCAAGAAGCACCGTGTGAGCCGAGCCGATCCCAATAGACGGCTGGTATTTGTGATGGTATGGGAAGCCTGCCGGAGAAAAAGTCCGACGTTAAACCAATACCTTGCTGCGATTGCTGAGTGACCGTTGGGGTCACCATCGGCGGATTGCACACCGCCCCGGCCGATCAATCGCCCTTGAACACCGGCGTGCGCCGTTCGGTGAAGGCGCGCACCGCCTCGTCATGATCGCCGGTCGCATGGACGAGCGCCTGCAGCGCGGCCGACAATTCCAGCAGCCCCGTCAGCGACGCCGTCTGCCCCTCGCGCAGCAACCGCTTGGTGAGGCGCGCGGCGTGCGGCGGGTTCGCGGCAATCCGTTCCGCCATCGCGCGGGCGGTCGGCAGCAGCTCCGCATCGGGCACCACGCGCGAGACGAGGCCGCACGCCAACGCCTCGCCCGCGTCGATCACGTCGCCGGTCAGCGCCAGCTCGCAGGCTTTCGAGAAGCCGACGATGCGCGGCAGCAGCCAGGCGCCGCCATCGCCGGGGATCAGGCCGACCTTGACGAAGCTCTCGGCGAATTTCGCGCTCTCGCCCGCGATGCGGACGTCGCACATGCAGGCTAGATCGCAGCCCGCGCCGATCGCCGGGCCGTTGACCGCCGCGACCACCGGCACGTCCAGCGACTGGAACAGGATGGGCAGGCGCTGGATTCCTTCGCGATAATTGCCCCGCGTGCGGACCGGCAGAGCATCGCGCAGGCCCTGCCCCGGTGCCATCTTCTTGACGTCTCCGCCCGACGAAAAGGCGCTTCCCGCGCCGGTCAACACCACGACGCGCACGGTGGGATCGGTATCAGCCGCCTTCATCGCGTCGCACAGCGCATCGACCATCGCCATGTCCGAGATCGGATTGCGCCGATCGGGCGCATTGAGCGTGATCGTACGGATCGCCTCCGTCTGCTCGACGAGGATGAGGTCGGTCATGGTCGGTCCTTTCGGGAAAGCGGATCAGGCAGGCGCGGACAGCGTGCGGATGAAATCGGCGCTCGTCGAGGCCTCGTCGGCCAGTCGCATACGGCCGAGGATGGCGGACCAATAACCCTCCGATCCGTCCGCCCCGCGCCATTCGTGCAGGCTGCGGGTGAAAAGCTGGAGGTCGTGCTCCTCGCTGATGCCGATCGCGCCGTGCACCGCATGCGCGATCGCGGCGATGTCCACGGCGGCGGCGCTGGCGACGCTCTTGGCGGTCGCGGCGGTGGCGGGTGTGGGGAGCAGCGCGCAGCCCGTCCCGATCCGCGCCGCCATGCGCGCCATCACCGTCTTCTCGGCCATGATGGAGAGTTGCTGCTGGATCGCCTGCTGCTTGCCGATCGGCTTGCCGAACTGGCTGCGCTCGTTGGCATAGGCGACGGTCATGTCGAGCAGGCGGGAAGCGGCCCCGGCGATCTGCGCGGCCCGCAGCACCGCCGCGATCGGACGAAGGCCGTCGGCGGGGCGCTCGATCGCCTGCCCCTCATCAACGACCAGATCGGCGGCAAAGCTGCCCGGCACGCCCGTCGATCGCCGACTGCCCTCATCCAGCCGGCACAGGAGCAGCGCGCT
>BACX01000477.1 GCA_000333335.1 Sphingomonas-like bacterium B12
GGCCGTGGCGATCGGTGTAGGTGCGGATCAGCCGGCTGGCGATCTTGGTGCAATAGACCGGCGCCGCCACCGTGTTGAGATAATAGCGGATCGCCGCGAGATCGAAGCGCGCGAAGTGGAACAGCTTCAGACGATCGGGGTCGCCCAGCACCGCGCGCAGGTTCGGCGCGGCATAGTCGCTGCCCGGATTGAAGCGGACGAGATGCTCCTCGCCGCTCCCGTCCGAGATCTGGACGACGCACAGCCGATCGCGCGGCGTGATCAGCCCCATCGTCTCGGTATCGACGGCGACGCTGGCGCCGGGCGCGAACACGCCTGCGGGCAGGTCTTCTTCGTGGAAATGAACGCTCATGCCCCGCGCATAGGCGTTTGGGGCTTTCCGCTCAATGCCGCTTCTTGCGCTTCCTCGCCGACATGTTGAGCGCCTCGACGCCGCCCGAGAAGGCCATCGCCGCGTAGATATAGCCCTTGGGGATGTGCACCCCGAAGGCGTCGGCGATCAGCACCGCGCCGATCATCAGCAGGAAGCCCAGCGCCAGCATCACCACCGTCGGGTTCTTCGAGATGAAGCGCGCCAGCGGATCGGCGGCGATCAGCATCAGCCCGACCGCGATCACCACGGCGGCGATCATGATCGGCAGCTCGCCGGTCATGCCGACGGCGGTCAGGATCGAATCGATCGAGAAGACGATGTCGAGCGCGATGATCTGCGCGATCGCGGAGCCGAACGAAAGGCCGCTCTTGGCGCCCTCGCCCTGCTCCGCCTCATCGCCATCCATATTGTGGTGGATTTCCTTGGTGGCCTTCCAGATCAGGAACAGGCCGCCGCCGAGCAGGATCAGGTCGCGCAGCGAGAAGGCGGTCTCGAACGCCGGGTGCCCGTCGACCAGCGGACCATGCAGGCCAAGGTCGATCACCGGCGCGGTCAGCCCGACCAGCCAGCTGATCGTGGCGAGCAAGGCAAGGCGCATGATCAGCGCGAGGCCGATGCCGATTCGCCGCGCCTTGGTCTGCTGCTCGGGCGGCAGCCGATTCGACAGGATCGACACGAAGACGAGGTTGTCGACACCCAGCACCACCTCCATCACGATCAACGTGGCGAGGGCGGCCCAAGCGCCGGGATCGGCGAGGAGCGAGAGGATGGACTGCATGACGCGCCTTAGCTGCCCGAGTCGGAGCTTTCCGCCAAGCATTTTGCGCAAGCGGCGTTGCATCTTTGCCACGGGGCGGCACGCCGGCCTGAACGCACGATGAAATGGCTCGCAGGCCTGTGGATAATCCGTTATGA
This sequence comes from Sphingomonas-like bacterium B12, assembly GCA_000333335.1. Lineage (GTDB taxonomy): Bacteria > Pseudomonadota > Alphaproteobacteria > Sphingomonadales > Sphingomonadaceae > Solisphingomonas. The sequence goes on from BACX01000477.1 coordinate 1,289, forward strand.
CTCGCAACAAGCGCGCGCATACTTTCGCGCTCGGAGGCTTGCGGCTGCGCCCGGTACGCGATCCTCCAAGAGATATTGGGCGACCCGGGAAAGATTATTCCAGCATGAGTTTTGATCGTGGGCGGCGCGGGCAGCGCGGCGGCAGGGACAAGCGCGACGGCTTCGGCGGCGACGATTTCGGTGGCGGCAGCAGCTACGGCGGCGGCGGCTTTGGCGGCGGCGATCGCTTCGGCGGTGGTGGCGGCTACGGTGGTGGTGGCGACCGCTTCGGCGGCGGCGGTGATCGCTTCGGCGGCGGCGGCGGCGGTGGTCGCGGCGGCTTCGGTGGCGGTGGTGGCGGCTTCGGCGGCGGCCCGCGCGGCGGCGGCGGCGGCTTCGGCGGCCCGCGCGGCGGCGGCATGCCCGCCCAGGTGATCGGCGAAGCCAAGGGCACCGTGAAGTTCTTCAACGGCCAGAAGGGTTTCGGCTTCATCGTCCGTGACGATGGCGGCGAGGACGTGTTCGTGCACATCTCGGCCGTCGAGCAGGCGGGCCTCGCCGGCCTGGCCGAGGGCCAACCGCTGGCGTTCACTCTCGTCGATCGCGGCGGCAAGGTTTCGGCCAGCGATCTGAAGATCGAGGGCGAGCCGCTGCCGGTCGCCGAGGCGCCCCGCGCCCCGGCCCGCCAGCTCACCGGCGAGAAGGCTTCGGGCACCGTGAAGTTCTTCAACCCGATGAAGGGGTTCGGCTTCATCCAGCGCGACGACGGCCAGCCCGATGCGTTCGTGCACATCTCGGCCGTTGAGCGCGCCGGCATGACCTCGCTCAACGAGGGCGACCGGCTCGAGTTCGAGCTCGAGGTCGATCGTCGCGGCAAGTACGCCGCGGTGAACCTGAGCGTCGTTCACGACTGACCCTTTCCCGGAGGGGGATGCCGAGGCCCGGCCGCGTCAACGAGCGCGGCCGGGCCTTTTGCATATGGCGCTCTTGATGCGGGGTGACTCCCTGCCCTAGCCTCCCGCCGGGGGATGTCAGGGGGCCATGCACATGATCCGTTCGTTCGTCGCGATTCTTGCATTCGCGGGGCTGGGGTTCGCATCGCCGGCCGCCGCCGATCCTCGCACCTTGACCGTGCCGGCCATCGCGGGCTGGAAGCACGCGCTCACCGGCGTGATCCTGATGCCCGGCCTCGCCGGCTTCACCCGCGAATCGATCGGCGATTACGGCGAGGGCGAGTTCGACATCGTCGCCCAATACAAAGGCGAGGGCGCGACCGACGCGACCATCTATCTCTTCCATCCCGGCATCGACAGCGTGCCCCTGTGGTTCGACCGAGCGCGCCGCGCGATCGAGTTGCGCGATATCTATGCGCTTTCGCCCAGCACCCAGCCCAGGGTGACCATCTTCGCCCCGCCGGGCGGCGGCGGCATCGCGAGCGCTATGCGCGCGACCTACCCCCTGGGCGGGAAATCCGCCTTCGCGAGCACGTCGCTGGCGGTGATGCCGGTCGGCGACTGGCTGCTGGTCGTCCGCCTGTCGTCCTCCATGCTCGATGCCGATGCACTCGACGCGCGGATGGTGGCGCTGACCAGCGCGATCGGCCTTCCGGCTGGACTCGCCGCCTCTCCGGTAGCCGCACCCGTCTCCCCCTGCAGCCCCGCGAAGGGATCGGCCAAGGCACGTCAGGTCGCCCCGGACATGATGCAGGCGCTGATCATGTCGGCGGCCGCCGGTGCGGCGCGCAAGGATCGCAAGCCCGCGCCGGTCTATTGCCGGGCGGCGGAGGCCGGCGTCGAGTGGGGCGAATATCGCATCCCCGATGGCGGCGAGGGCTATGTGCTGGCGCTGGGCGACGCCGGACGCGCGATCGGAGTCTTCGCCCAGACGCCACTGATGGGCGGCCCACAGCGCTATTCGCTGTCCTACATGGGCCTCGATCGCACGAGCTACCTGCCCTCCTTCGATCGGCTCCCCACGCCCGAACTGGCGCTGGCGGCCGCGACGGAGGGCAATCCCTACGTGTCGATCGATACGATCGGCGATGGCGGCAACATCGTCCTCGACGGCGATCTGACGGCCAAGAAGCGCTGAGAGCGCCCTGTCGCGGTCACCCGAAATCCCCTAGCATCGCTCCGCCGGCACAGACCGGCCTGATGAGAGGCGCCTGTCCATGATGCCCACCCTGAGCGTTCTCGCCGTACCTGTCGTCGTCCTGCTCGTCGCCGCGCTGAAGACGTTCGGGATCAACCAGGAATATGAGCGCGCCGTCGTCTTCCGCCTCGGGCGGGTGAAGGATCCCAAGGGGCCGGGCTGGTACTGGCTGATCCCGTTCGTCGATCGCGCGGTGAAAGTGGATACGCGTACCATCACGCTGGCGCTCGATACGCAGGAGACCGTCACGCGCGACGGTGTCGCCGTCAGGGTCAACGCGGTGCTGTGGTTCCGCGCGACCAACCCGACGCGGGTCATCACCGTGGTCGAGAACTGGCAGCGCGCGGTGCTGCAGGCGGCCGAGACGGGTCTGCGCGACGCGATCGGCCAGTCCGATCTCGACCAGCTGCTCAAGGACCGCGCCGTCATCAACCAGCGGCTGATGGGGATGCTCACCAAGGCGGTGGAGCAATGGGGCGTGATGATCGACGCGGTCGAGGTGAAGGATCTCGATATCCCCGAATCGATGCAGCGCGCCATCGCGCGCGAGGCCGAGGCGATTCGCGAGAAGCGCGCGCGCATCATCAAGGCCGAGGGCGAGAATGAGGCCGCCGCCAAGCTGGCCGAGGCGGCGGCGATGATCGGCTCCAGCACCGGCGCGCTCGAACTGCGCCGGCTGCAGACGCTGTCCGAGATCGGGGCGGAGCACAACTCCACGGTCATCGCGATGCTGCCGGTCGAGCTTCTGGAGGCCGCCAAGGCGCTTACGGGACGGAAGGATTGACCGACCTCACCGTCAACGGCCAGCCCGTGCGCTACCGGCTGGCTCCCGAAACGCCCTTGCTGTTCGCGCTGCGCGACGTCTCCAATCTGACCGGCACCAAATATGGCTGCGGCACCGGTGAGTGCGGCGCGTGCGCCGTCCATGTCGATGGCAAGGCGGTGCAATCCTGCCTGGTGCCGATCGCGCAGGTGGAGGGCGCGATGGTCACCACCATCGAGGCGCTGTCGCGCGATCGCGGGCACCCCGTGCAGCAGGCGATGGTGGCCGAAGGCGCGATCCAGTGCGGCTTCTGCACGCCGGGGATCGTGATGGCGGCGGCCGCGCTGCTCGCCGCCAATCCGCAGCCCTCCGACTCGGACATCGCGAGGGCGATCAGCCACCTCTGCCGATGCGGCGTGCAGCCTCGCCTGGTCCGCGCGATCCAACGGGCGGCGCGCGTCGCACGGGGTGAGGAGGCGATCCTGGCCGCGCCACCACCCGGAATCGATCCGGCGGACGCGGCGCGTGCCATTCCGGCCCTCACCGGAAAACCCTGACGACAAGCTGTCGCATTGCTGACTAAGAAGTTCAGCGGCTCGTCAGCCGCAACGGTGCATAAGGGCCATCGTGGCGGCGCACTGTGCGCCGATGGGAATGAGAGGGTTGGCAGATGCGACTCATGATAGGCGCGCTGTTGCTGGCATCGGCTGCGGCCATGCCGGCCATGGCTCAGGATCGTCCGCAGGGCGACTGGCATCACGACGGGGGTAGCCGGGGTGGCGATCACGGCGGCAACCGCGACGGTCGCGGCGACGGCGGCAATCCGGGCGGCGGGCCGGCGCCGGCGCAGCGCGCGCCGGATCGCCCGCAGATGCCCGATCGCGGCCAGGCGCCCGACCGCCCGCAGATGCAGCGGCCCGATTTCCAGCGCCCGAACGCGCCGCAGGGCGGCCCGTCCGGCTGGCAGCAGCGCGGTGATGTGGGCCAGCGCCCCGACGGCAGAAACCCCGATGGCGGGCACCGCGTCTCCGGGCGGCCAGACAACGGCGTGCAGGTATGGCGCAACAACGATCGCGGCACCGCGCCGCGGCCGGACTGGAGCAACCGCCCCAACGATCGGCCCGGCAACTGGAACGGCAACAATTGGGATCGCAACCGCGACGGCCGACCCGATGGCGGTCGACCCGGCGGCTGGGATCGCAACGGCGACGGTCGTCCGGACTGGAACGGCGGCTCCAGCCGCGGTCGTGGCGGATGGAACGACAATCGCGGCAACTGGAACAGCGGCTGGCGTAACGATCGCCGCTATGATTGGCACAGCTGGCGTAGCAGCCATCGCGATACCTATCGCCTGGGCCGCTACCGGCCGCCATCCGGCTATGGCTGGGGCTATCGCCGCTGGGGCATCGGCGTCACCATCGATCCGGTCTTCTTCGGCCAGGATTACTGGATCAGCGACCCCGATTATTATCGCCTACCGCCGGCCTACGGCAGCTATCGCTGGGTGCGCTATTATAACGATGCCCTGCTGATCGACATCTACTCGGGCGTGGTGGTCGACGAGATTCCGGACTTTTTCTGGTAGAATCGTCGCGATGCCATCGAGAGGCCCGGTGCGGATATCCTCCGCGCCGGGCCTTTTCGTTCGTCGTCCACCCAAGCTGAACCGCCGATAACCCGATCATTCCAAATCGGTTCATGGCCGATCGGGCAAACCCTGATTCGTCGGTGCGGAGGTCCAGGCCGCGCCCATGTTCGAAGAGGAGTGATCCATCATGCGTAAGTTCATTCTCGCGTCCGCGCTCGCCGCTACCCTGGTGCCGGCATCCGCCATGGCCCAGTCGTGGGGCGAGGTGCGTCACGACAATCGCGAGATCCGCCAGGATCGCCGCGACCTGCGCGATGCCCAGTGGCGCGGCGATCGTCGCGACATCCGCGATGCCCGCCGTGATATCCGCGACGACCGGCGCGAGCGCCGTGAGGACTGGCGCGACTATCGCCGCGCGCACCCCGATGTCTATCGCGGCCGGGCTTATGTCGGCCCGCGCGCCGGCTGGCGCTATCGCCCGGTGACGGTCGGTTACCGCTTCGATCCGGTCTTCTACGGTCAGCGTTACTGGATCGATCCGGTGCGCTACCATCTGCGCCCGGCGGCGTCCGGCCTGCGCTGGATCCGCTACGGCAACGACGTGCTGCTGGTGAACGTTCGCACCGGCCGCGTGATCGAGGTCAACAACGGTTTCTTCTACTGAGGCCGCGTCACCACCCCGCCCCTTCGGGCGGGGTGGTTCACTTCCCTAAGACACCTATTGCCCCGATGACCAACCGGTCCTAGCGTCGCGCGCATCACCTTCGGAGGTTTCATGCGCTCATTCGCGATGCTGCTCGCGGCGACCCTGCTCGCCACGCCCGCTTTCTGCCAGACCACCGCCTCGCCCGAGGATGCCCGGCTGCTCAAGCTCTTCCATGACAGCGATGAGGCGATGCTCAAGCGCCAGCCGATCCAGGCGCTGGTGCGCGGCGACCTGCGCTATGCCGACCGGCTCGGCGACTTCTTCACCGATCAGGCGCAGGCCGCGAACAAGGCGGCGGACGAGAGCGACCTCAAGGCGCTCGCCACGATCGATCGCGCAAAGCTCAACCCCACCGACCAGATCGCCTATGACGTGTTCAAGTGGCAGACCGATCTCGATCTGCGCAGCTACGCGCCGGAGCTGCTGAAGGAGACGATCGAGCGCCCGATCGACCATTTCAACGGCATCCACATCTTCTACCCCGACATCGCCTCGGGCCAGGGCGCCGCGCCGTTCAAAACGGTGGCGGACTATGAGAACAACCTGAAGCGCCACCAGGATTTCATCCGCAACCTCGACGAGGCGATCATCCGCTTCCGGCAGGGCATGAAGGACGGCATCGTCCAGCCCAAGCTGGTGGTGAACAACGTCATCGATCAGCTCGACCAGCAGATCAACGCCGGCGTCGAAGGCTCGCCTTATTACGGGCCGGTCAAGAAATTCCCGGCCGGCACTTCCGCCGCCGATCAGGCGCGGCTGACCAAGGCCTATGCCGACGCGATCCGCACCGGCATCATACCCGCCCGAGACCCGGCTGCGCGATTTCCTCAAGACCGAATATCTGCCGCATGCGCGCGACACGGTCGGCCTGTCGGCGATGCCGGGCGGTGCCAAGCTCTACGCCTATCTGATCGAGAGCAACACGACGCTGCCGCTGACCGCCGACTATGTCCACAAGCTCGGCCTGTCCGAAGTGGCGCGCGACCTGAAGGAGATGGAGGTCCAGAAGGAGACGGTCGGCTTCAAGGGCACGCTGCCGCAATTCTTCGATTTTCTGCGCACCGATCCGCGCTTCCAGCCCAAGAGCAAGGAGGAGCTGCGCACCGAGTATCTGGCGATCCGCGATATCGTGATGAAGCACGTGCCGGAACAGTTCAGCCTCGTCCCCAAGACCCCGCTCGATATCCGTGCGACCCCCGATTATCGCGAAAAGACCTCGGCCGGGGGCGATTACATGCAGGGCACGCCGGATGGTTCGCGGCCGGGCACTTTCAACTACAACACCTACGATTTGCCCTCGCGCTACAATTGGGAGACCAACTCGCTCTTCCTGCACGAGGCGATCCCGGGCCACCATTTCCAGATCAGCATCGCGCAGGAGAATGCGTCGCTGCCGGCGTTCATGCGCTTCGGCGGCAACACCGCCTATGTCGAGGGCTGGGCGCTGTACGCGGAGACTTTGTGGGGGCCGATGGGGCTGGAGACCGATCCCTATCAGCGGATGGGTGGCCTGTCGGATGACATGCTGCGCGCGATGCGGCTGGTCGTCGATACCGGCATCCATGCCATGGGTTGGACGCGCGACCAGTCGATCGCCTACATGCTCGCCAATTCGCCGATGTCGAAGACCGACGCGACCGCCGAGGTGGAGCGCTACATCGCGATGCCGGGCCAGGCGCTCGCCTACAAGATCGGCCAGCTGACCATCCTGAAGGAGAAAGCCAAGGCGCAGGCGGCATTGGGCGACAAGTTCGATCCGCGCGCCTTCCACGCGCAGGTGCTGGATACCGGCGCGCTGCCGATGAGCGTTCTGGAGAAGAAGATCGACAGCTGGATCGAGACGCAGAAGGGGAAGTGAACGGGCCGCGAGGCGCTGGGCGTCAGCTCAGCGTCCCGAACGGCAGCAATTGCTTCGCCAGCTTCGACGCGCCGGAGCCGTCACCTGCCTGCAGCATCGGAATGATCCGCCGCGCCGCCTGCTGCATCACGCGGTCGATTGGCGTGGGCGCCTGCGCCCCCGCCGCACGCTGGGCGTAGCGGAGCGCGACCGCCGTATCCGAACTGTCCAGCTTGATGCGGATGAGCGCGGCATAACCGGAAAAGAAAGCGCGATTGCCGCCGAGCGCGACCGCCTTGTCGAGCGCCGCGAAGCCCGTGCTGCGATCCGCGCCCAGGATGGTACGGGCAAGGAAATTGCCGAGATCGCCCACCGCCGTCAGGTGCCAGCCGGCGACCGCGACCTGCGCCTCGGGATCGCGCGGTTCGCTATTCGCGAGGGATTCGAGCAGGCTGTGCGCGGCCTTGGCATCGGTCGGCGAGCGCTTGAGCTGCCCACGATACCCGATGCCGAGCGCCTGCTGCAGCTTCGCCTCGCGGTCGCCTGGCGACTGGGCGAGGATCGACTGGGATTCGGCGATCGCCTGGTTGACCAGCGCCAGCGCCTGCGACTTGTCGTGAGTGGCGAAAGCTGCGCGGATCAGCTCCTCGCGCGGCGAGGCGGCCTGGACAGGGGCGGTGCTGACGACGGCAACGACGGTAGCGACAACGGCAAGGCTTTGAAAACGCATGTCCTCTCCCTACGCCACCGCCGATGAAGCTGACATGAAGGATGCCGGCTCCCGCGCCGGCGGGTCGATCGCCCCCCCCGGTGGCCGCGCCGTGCGGAAACGGCGCGGCCGATGCGGTACGCCAAAAAGGCGCACGCACACCAGTCCGAAAGGGGTGGACCGCGCGCGAGAACGCGTCAGCGTCGGTTCGGTTCAGGCTTCCCGCGCAAGCGCGTCGGAAATCAGCGCACGTGTCTCCGAAACGCCATAGAGCGCGATGAACGAACCCATGCGCGGCCCCTGCGACGAGCCGAGCAAGGTTTCGTAGAGCACCTTGAACCAGTCCCGCAGGCCTTCCTTGCCATAATGCGTCTTGCCGATCTCGTAGACGTGGTTCTGGAGCACGGCCGCCGGTTCCTCGTCGGAACGCCCGGTGCCGTCATCCTCAGCGAGCAACGCGTCCAGCTCTTTCAAGGCGGCCGCCTCCTGCTCGGTCGGCGCGCGACGGCGCAGCGAATCCGCGATGAAGTCACGGAAATAGGCGATGGCATAATCCAGCAGCCGGTCGAGCGCGGGATGCGTCTGCGGCGACACGTTCGCGGCGTAGCGCTGCAGGTAACGCCACAGCAACGCCTTGTCGTCGGTCAACGCCACGCTGACGAGGTTGAGCAGCAGCGCGAAGCTCACCGGCATATCGGCGGCCGGCACCTTGCCCAGATGGACGTGATGCACCGGATTGCCGAGCTGCTGTTCGATCGGCTGGCCCGGATAGGCAGCGAGGAACTGGTAATATTCGTCCACCGCCTTGGGGATCACCGCGAAGCTCAGCTGGCGCGCCTTCTTCGGCTCGCGATAGATGTAGAAGGCTAGGCTCTCGATCGGCGCGTAGGTCAGCCACTCCTCGATCGTCAGGCCGTTGCCCTTGGTCTTGGAGATCTTGGCGCCCTGCTCGTCGAGGAACAGCTCGTAGTTGAAGCCCTCGGGCGGCTTGGCGCCGAGCGCGCGGGCGATCTTGCCGGATTGGGTGACCGAATCGATCAGATCCTTGCCCGCCATCTCGTAATCGACGCCGAGCGCGACCCAGCGCAGCGCCCAGTCGACCTTCCACTGCGCCTTGGCTTGGCCCCCCAGCACCGACTGTTCGCGCCGCGTGCCGGTCTCGGGATCGACATAGGCGATGATACCACCTTCGGCATCGACCACCTCGATCGGCACCTGCAGCACCTTGCCGGTCTCGGGATGGATCGGGAAGATCGGCGAATAGGTCTTTCGCCGCTCCTCGCCCAGCGTCGGCAGCATGATGCCCATGATCGCATCGTAATTCTTCAGGATCGCACGCAGCGTGTCGTCGAAGCGACCTTCCGGATAGGCGGTGGAGGCGGCGAGGAATTCGTAGTCGAAGCCGAAATGATCGAGAAAGCTCCTCAGGCGCGCGTTGTTATGCGCGGCGAAGCTGTCGTGCGTGCCGAACGGATCGGGCACGCGGCAGAGCGGCTGGTCGAGATAGGGCAGCAGGCTCTCCGGATTGGGGAGGTTGCCCGGCACCTTGCGCATGCCGTCCATATCGTCCGAGAAGGCGACGAGGCGCGTCGCGGCACCGCCCGTCATCTCCTCATAGGCGTTACGCACCATCGACGTGCGCGCCACCTCGGTGAAGGTACCGATATGCGGCAGGCCCGACGGGCCGTAGCCGGTCTGGAACAGCACGGCCTCCGGTTTGCCCTCCGGCCAGCGCTTCATCAGCTTGCGGGCCTCTTCATAGGGCCAGGCCTTGGACGCGAGAGCGGCGGTGCGGAGGGTTTCGGTGTCGGTCATAACGCTGGCGCTCCTAGCGGACGGGGCGCGGTTTCGCTACTGCCGAGCCATGCCGGCGACACCCGCCCCCATCCCCGAATATCAGGGCATGACGCGCGCGCGTTTCGAGGCGGAGATCGTGCCCGCCGGGCGCCCCGCCGTGCTGCGCGGTCTGGTGGCGGACTGGCCGGCGGTGCGGGCGGCCGACCCGATCGCGCATATCGTCGAACGCGCCAACGCGGTTCCGGCGGAGATATGGGCCGGTGCGCCGGAGATCGAGGGCCGCTTCGGCTACGCGGCCGACTTCCGGGGCTTCAACCACGATCGCAAGCTGGCGACGATCGCCCAGCTCGCCGATCTGCTGGTGCGCCAGAGAGGCGCGGCACAGCCCTTCTCCCTCTATGCCGGCGGCGTGCCGCTGGCGAAGCATCTGCCCGCTTTGCTCGGCGAGGTGCCCATGCCGCTGCTGGAGGCGGGGCGCGACATGCTGGTGTCGCTGTGGCTCGGCAACCGCACGCGCACGGCGGCGCATTGGGATCTGCCGCAGAACCTCGCCTGCGTGATCGCCGGCCGCCGCCGCTTCACCCTGTTCCCAACCGATCAGGTGGCGAACCTCTATGTCGGCCCGGTCGATTTCACGCTGGCCGGCCAGCCGATCAGCCTGGTCGACGTGGAGGCGCCCGATCTGGAGCGCTTCCCCCGCTTCGCCGAGGCGCTGGCTCACGCCGAGACGGCCGTACTCGGCCCCGGCGACGCGCTCTATCTGCCGAGCCTCTGGTGGCACGCGGTCGAGTCGCTCGACGAGATCGGCGCGATGGTCAATTTCTGGTGGCGCGACGGGCCGGACTACATGGTCACGCCGCTCTTCACCCTGCTCCATGCCGCCTACACGATGAAGGATCTGCCCGAGCGCGAGCGGGCGGCGTGGCGGGCGATGTTCGATCACTATATCTTCGGCGATCAGGGCGCCCCGATGGCACACCTGCCTGAGGAGGCGCGCGGCGTGTTCGGGGCGACCACACCGGAAAGCGTTACGCGGCTCCGGACTATGCTGGCGCGATCGCTGGACTGAAACGGGCCGGACACATCCCGCAAATCGTGTGCGACATTGCCGGTCTAGGTGGGATCCGCATCGAGCGCACCCCTGTCGCCCTATGCTGCACGCATCGCGCGACCCCAATTGGCGCTGCGTGCATGGGGCCGGCCTCCCTCGGCCGGCCCCGACCCCTCATTTGCCGAAGCTGCGGAACGCCATCGCCATGCGCGCCTCGGTGGGGCTGATCACCCCGTCATGGTTCATGTCGGCCATGTCGAAGAGCTTGAGCGGGTGCTGCTCGGCCTGATCGAGCGTCACGCGGCCGGTGCCGTCCGGATCGGCATGGTCGAACCAGTGGCTGCCGACATGGGTGAAGGGATTGTCGTCACCGCCCGCCGCCGCCTGCTTCTGGCGATAGGCGTCGAACTCCTCGCGGGTGACGATGCCGTCGTGATTGGTGTCGATCTTCTGGAACTGCGCCTTGGCCGCGGCGACTACCTCGGCGCGCGTGATCGGGCGATCGGGCAGCGCCTGCGCCGAAGCGGCGGTGATGAACAGCGAGGCGGCAAGCAAAGCGGAAATCTTCAGCATGTCGAGAAAACCTTCGAGATGACGGCGCCTCCTAGCGCGCCTTGGCTGCACGACGGCTGAATGTGGCGTTTCCCATCCGTTCCGCAGTGCCTATAGGAACCGGGTGAGCTTCCCACTCCCTCCCCTCGCGCTTCATGCCACCCACGGCGGCATCTGGCTCGCCGAGCGCGGGCGGGGTGTGCGCGGCCTTGCGCGAGGCGAGGCGATCGCGATCGCCGCCGAACGGCCGCTGGTGATGCTGAACGCGCCGCTGGTCGGACAACGGCTGGGCTATGCCGAGATCAGCGGGCTCGACCTGCTCGAACTGTTCGCCTTCGTGGCGCCCGCGCGCTTCGCGGTGCCGACGCCGGCGGGCATGGCGCGCGCGCTCGGCCTCGATCCGCCGGAGAGCGACGCGGCCGCCACCGCGACCCTGCTCGACATCGCCGACGTGATCCTCGGCACGGTCGAGCAGGATTGGCCCGAAAAGCACGGCGCCTGGGATGTCGCGCACGCGCTCGGCCGGCTGCGCTGGCCCTGGGCACAGGCGCTGATCCAGCGGATGAAGGAGCCCGAGCGGCCCGAACGAGGCCTGTTCGCGAAGCTGCCCGAATGGGAGGAGGCCGCGCCGAAGCCGCAGCCTCGCACGGTCACCATCTCGGAACATGATGCGGTGGAGCGGCTCGGCCAGCTCACCGGCACGGCGTCAGAGACGCGCGAGGGCCAGCGTCTCTACGCGGCGGCCGCGACCCATGCCTTCGCACCGCGCGCGGGCGAGGGCAGGCCGCGCGTGATGCTGGCGGAAGCCGGCACCGGCATCGGCAAGACGCTGGGCTATCTGGCGCCGACCAGCCTGTGGTCCGAACGCGCCGAGGGAACGGTGTGGATCTCCACCTACACGCGCGCCCTGCAACGCCAATTGGATCGCGAGACCGAGCGCATCTTCCCCGATCCGGCCGAACGCCGCCGCCGCGTGGCGGTGCGCAAGGGGCGCGAGAACTATCTCTGCCTGCTCAATCTGGAGGATGCGCTCTATGGCGGCTTCCAGGGCCGCGCGGCTGTGCTGGCGCAACTGGTGGCGCGCTGGGCGGCGTACACGCGCGACGGCGACATGGTCGGCGGTGATCTGCCGGGCTGGCTCACCACTCTGTTCCGCCGCGCCGGATCGACCGCGCTCACCGATCGGCGCGGCGAGTGCGTCTATGCCGGCTGCCCGCATTACCGCCGCTGCTTCATCGAGCGATCGATCCGCCGCGCCGAGGAGGCGGACATCGTCATCGCGAACCACGCGCTGGTCATGCTGCTCGCCGAGCGGCGGCGCGACGAGCAGGGCGGACGGGCCTTGGGCCGTATCGTGTTCGACGAGGGCCACCACCTCCACGACGCCGCCGACACGACCTTCTCGGCCGGGCTGACCGGGCAGGAATCGATCGAGCTCCGGCGCTGGATCGTCGGCCCGGAGCGCGCCTCGCGTGGGAGACGGCGGGGCCTCGCCGCAAGGCTGGCCGACGTTGTCTCCTACGACGAGGCGGGCGCCATCGCGCTCGAGGGCGTGATCGCCGGATCGCAGGCGCTGGTCGCGACCGACTGGCTGGCGCGGATCGCCGAGGGGATGCCGCTCGGCCCGATCGAGAAACTGCTCTCGGCGGTACGCGACATCGTGATGGCGCGGGCCACCGCTGCGGACGCGGGCTACGGCATCGAGACCGAGGCGGCGGCGCTCGATGGCCCGATCGTCGAGGCGGCCGGCGATGCCTCGGCCGCGCTGGAGCAGCTGATGCGCCCGATGGTAGCGCTGGGTGGCCGCCTGCTCGCGGTGCTGGAGGAAGGGCCGGACTGGCTCGACGGCCCGGCCCGCGCACGGATCGAGGGCGCGATGGTGGGGCTGCAACTGCGCGCGCGGATGATTTCGGCGTGGCAGGCGCTGCTCGGCCGGATCGGCGGGCCGCCCGACCCCGATTTCGTCGATTGGCTGGCGGTCGATCGCGTCGAGGGGCGCGAATTCGATATCGGTATCCGCCGCCACTGGCTCGATCCCGGCCGGCCTCTGGCGGCGACGGTGCTGGCGCCCGCGCAGGGCGTATTGGTCACCTCCGCGACCCTCACCGGCCCCGGCGGCGACTGGGCGCGGGCGGAGGCGCGCACCGGCACCCGCCATCTCGATACGGCGGTCGAGCGGTTTCGCGCAAAGAGCCCGTTCGATTATGCGGCGCAGGCCGAGGTGCTGATCGTCACCGACGTGAAGCGCGGCGACATGGCAGGCCTCGCCCATGCCTATGCGCGGCTGGTCGAGGCGTCGCAGGGCGGCACGCTCGGCCTATTCACGGCGATCTCGCGGCTGAAGGCGGTCTATGCGCGGATCGCCGATCGGCTGGCGCGCGAAGGCCTGCCGCTCTATGCCCAGCATGTCGATCCGATCGACACCGGCACCCTGATCGACATCTTCCGCGACGATCCGCGCGCCTCGCTGCTCGGCACCGATGCGCTGCGCGACGGCATCGACGTACCCGGCCATTCGCTGCGCCTCGTCGTGATGGAGCAGGTGCCGTGGCCGCGCCCCACCGTGCTCCACGCGGCACGCCGTGCGGTCGGCGGCGGATCGGCCTATGACGACGAGGTGGTGCGCGCGCGGCTGGCGCAGGCGTTCGGCCGGCTGATCCGGCGCGGCGACGATCGCGGGCGCTTCGTCCTGCTCGCCTCCGCCACGCCGACGCGCCTGCTCGATGCCTTTCCGGCCGGCGTGCCGATCCGCCGGGTGACGCTCGACGAGGCGGTGCGATCGGTCGCCTCGGGCCTTCCCAACCCGGCCCATATCGGGCATCACGCCCCCGAATCGACCGGGAGCGGAGAGGCGGAATGAAGAGGCTCATCACCTTCCGCCATGCCAAGTCGGGCTGGGATCAGCCCGCCACCCGCGATTTCGACCGTGCGCTGAACGACAAGGGCAAGCGCGCCGCGATCACCATGGGCCGCCACATGAAATCGCTGGGCCTCGGCTTCGACGCGGTGATCGCCTCGCCGGCGGTGCGGGTGGTCGAAACCCTCGACGCGATGTTCGACGGCTATGGCAAGCGCCCGGCGGTGGGGTGGGATCGCCGCGTCTATCTCGCGTCGGCCTCCAATCTGCTCGAAGTCGTGCAGGAGGCGCCGGACAGCGCCGGCACCATCCTGCTCGCCGGTCACAATCCGGGGATCGAGGAACTGGTGCTCAGCCTCTCCACCGATGCCGGCGAGGAGGAAATCCGCGCGCGCGGCGAAGTGGAGGAGAAATATCCCACCGCCAGCATCGCCGAGCTGACCTTCGAGGTCGATCGCTGGGCGGACGTGGACGAAGGCGGCGGCCACCTCGTCCGCTTCGTGCGGCCGCGCGATATCGATCCGGCGCTGGGGCCGGACCGGATCGACTGATCAGGCCGCCGCCAGCGCCTCGGCCAGCATCGCGCGGATCGCCTTCAGCTCACCGATCGGCATGGCCGGAGCGGCGACTGCCGGGGCAGGCGGCTCCTCGCCCCCCTTGCCCGACAGCAGCTTCTGCACGCCCTTCACCGTATAGCCCTGCGTGTTGAGCAATCCGTCGATCCGGCGCACCAGCGCGACATCTTCGGGCCGGTAATAACGCCGGTTGCCGGCCCGCGTGATCGGCTTGAGCTGCGGGAAACAGCTCTCCCAATAGCGCAGGATGTGCTGCTTCACGCCGATCTCGTCCGAGACCTCGCCGATGGTGCGGAAGGCAGCTTCGGACTTTTCGGCCATCGGCTCAGTCCGCCGCCGCGATGCGATCGCGCAGCATGTTGGAGGCGCGGAAGGTCAGCACCCGGCGCGGCGCGATCGGCACCTCGATACCGGTCTTCGGATTGCGGCCGACGCGCTCGCCCTTGTCGCGCAGCACGAAGGTGCCGAAGCCCGAGATCTTGACGTTCTCGCCGCCCGACATCGCCGCGCACATCAGGTCGAGCACATTCTCCACCATCGTGGCGGAATCGGCGCGCGAAAGGCCGATCTCGCGATGGACGACGTCGCTCAGGTCTGCACGGGTCAAGGTCTGCAACTCGGCCAAGGCCACCCCCTCAGGTTCGATGGAAGGTGGGATCATAATACCGGTTGGCCGCCGCGCCTAGATCGTTGCGGCAGCGTGTCGCAGATCAGAGTCGGACGACCGCAGCGCCCCAGGTGAAACCACCGCCCATCGCTTCCAGAACCAGCAGATCGCCGGGCTTCACCCGGCCATCCTTCTTTGCGACGTCGAGCGCCAGCGGGACGGATGCGGCGGACGTGTTGGCGTGCTGGTCCACCGTCACCACCACGCGATCGGGCGAGAGGTTCAGTTTCCGGGCCGTCGCATCGAGGATGCGGGCATTGGCCTGATGCGGAATCAGCCAGTCGATGTCGGCCGACGTGAGGTTCACTGCCTCCAGCACCTCGGTCAGCACGCTGGCGAGGTTGACGACCGCGTGACGGGACACTTCGCGGCCCTTCATGCGCACCTTGCCCACCGTCTGGGTGGTGGACGGACCGCCATCGACATAGAGCAGCTCGTTGTGGCGCCCGTCGGCATGCAGCTTGGCCGACAGCACGCCGCGCGCCTCGGCGGGGTTCTCCGGGCCGTCTTCGGCCTTGAGCACGATCGCGCCGGCACCGTCACCGAACAGCACGCAGGTCGCGCGATCTTCCCAGTCGAGGATACGACTGAACGTTTCCGATCCGATCACCAGCGCCGCCTTGGCGGAGCCGCCCCGGATCATGCTCTCCGCGACGGACAGGGCGTAGAGGAAACCCGAGCAGACCGCCGCGACGTCGAACGCCACGCAATCGTCGATGCCCAGCATCGCCTGCACCTTGGTGGCCGACGACGGGAAGGTCTGGTCCGGCGTCGCGGTGGCGAGCACGATCAGGCCGATTTCGCTCGCGTCCATGCCCGCGTCCGCCAACGCCTTGCGCGCGGCATCGGCGGCGAGCGTCGCTGTCGTCTCGCCTTCGCCCGCGATGTAGCGGCTGCGGATGCCGGTGCGCTCGACGATCCACTCGTCGGAGGTGTCGACCTGCTCGGCCAGCTCGGCATTGGTGACACGGCGGACGGGCAAAGCGGAGCCGGTGCCGGCGAGGATAGCGCGCAGGGTCATCAGGCGGCCGCGACCGGCGTCGAGGCGGCGCGATATTCGGCCATGTCCTCGGCGATCAGGCGGTTGAGATCGTCGCGCACCAGCTTGGCGGCGACCGCGATGGCGTTGGCCACGCCCTTGGCATCGGCGCTGCCGTGGCTCTTCACGACGATGCCGTTGAGACCGAGGAAGACCGCGCCGTTGTGGTTGTTCGGATCGAGATGGACGCGCAGCAGGTGCATCGCCGGCCGCGAGATCAGGAAACCGAGCTTGGAGCGAAGGCTCGACGAGAAGGAGCGGCGCAGCAGATCCGTGACGAACCGCGCCGTGCCCTCGACTGCCTTGAGCGCAATGTTGCCCGAGAAGCCGTCCGAGACGACGACATCGACCGCACCGCGATTGATCCGGTCCGCCTCGATGTTACCGACGAATTCGAGCGGCAGCGAGGGATGGGCGCGCAGCTTGGCGGCGGCTTCCTTGAGCTCGTCGGTGCCCTTGAGTTCTTCCGAGCCGATGTTGAGCAGCGCGGTGCGCGGCCGCTCGATGTCCATCGCGATACGCGAATAGGCGGCGCCCATCAGCGCGAACTGGACGAGATTGTTGGCGTCACACTCGGTGTTTGCACCGAGATCGAGCATCACGACGTCGGTATCGCCGAGAGTCGGCATGATCGCGGCGAGAGCGGGGCGATCGATGCCAGGCAGAGTGCGCAGCGCGAGCTTGGCCATCGCCATCAACGCGCCGGTATTGCCGGCCGAGACGGCGGCGCCGACCTCGCGCTCCTTCACCGCCTGGATGGCGAGGCCCATCGAGGTGGTCTTGGCGCGGCGGATCGCCTGGCTCGGCTTGTCGTCGCCACTGATCGCTTCGGGCGCGTGCAGGATTTCGCTGGCGGCGGCCAGCACCTTATGGCGCGCAAGCTCGGCCCGGATCGCGGCTTCGTCGCCGACGATCAGGAAGCGAAGATCGGGAAACCGGGTGAGCGCCAGGGCGGCGCCCGCCAGCATCGTGGCCGCGCTCCCGTCTCCACCCATCGCATCGATGGCGATCCGCGGCGCGTCCACTCGGGCTGTCCGTTCCGTGAGGCTCAGGCCTCGACCGAGACGATCTCGCGGCCGTTATAGTGGCCGCACGCGTTGCACAGATTGTGCGGGCGCTTCAGTTCGCCACAGTTCGGGCACTCCTGGAACGACTCCACGGAGAGCGCATCGTGGCTGCGACGCATGTTGCGCCGCGAGGGCGAGGTCTTTCGCTTGGGAACGGCCATACCGGCACCTAATCCTAGTGTTCAATGGGTGCGGGGCCGCATACCATCCGAGTCGCCACGGCCAGAACGGCCGCGGACCATCAGCGGCCGGCCTCGTCGCGAAGGGCGCCCTATAACGGATTTCCGCGCTGTTGCAACCCGCCGCGTGGCGTGCGAGCGAGGGCCATCGTCACGCATATTCCGGGGTTTCCCATGCTTCCCGTCACGCTCACCTTCGCCGGCGCCGCCGCACTGATCAATCTTTGGCTCGCCTTCCGGGTGGTGGCGATTCGCCGCTCGGGCAAGGTGCTGCACGGGGACGGCAACAATCCGCTGCTGCTGTGCCGGATGCGCGCGCAGGCGAATTTCGCCGAATATGCGCCGTTCGTACTGATCCTGATGGGATTGATCGAGCTGGCCGGCGGATCGAAATCCTGGCTGTGGGGGATCGGTGCGGTCTTCACGGTCGCGCGCCTCGTCCACATGCTGGGCATGGATGCGCAGAAGCAGGGGCCGCTCCGTGCAGTGGGGGCGCTGGTCACCTGGGCGGTGCTGCTGGCGCTGGCGGTGTGGGCGATCTGGATCGGATCGCACCCGCCGGCGGCCGTCCACTACCTCTGATCAGCCGAATCGCGAATCGGCGACGAAAGGATTCGTCGCCCGCTCGGTGCCGAAGGTGGAGGTCGGGCCATGGCCCGGCACGAAGGCCACGTCGTCACCCATCGGCCACAAACGCTCGGTGATCGATGCGATCAGCGTGTCGTGGTCGCCGAGCGGAAAATCGGTCCGCCCGATCGATCCGCGGAACAGCACGTCCCCCACGATCGCGAATCGCGACGGCTCATGAAAGAAGACGACGTGGCCGGGTGTATGCCCCGGCGTGTGGCGGACCTTGAGAGTCAGTTCGCCGACCGTCACCGTGTCGCCGTCCTGCAGCCAGCGATCCGGCTCGAACGGGCTGCCCTCCAGCCCGAAGCTCGCACGGTCGTCGTTGAGCCGCGCGATCCAGTAGCGATCCTCCTCCTGCGGGCCCTCGATCGGCACGCCGAGTTCCTTCGCCAGCACACCCGCCTGCCCGCAATGATCGATATGGCCATGGGTCACGAGCAGCTTCTCGACTGTCACGCCGTGCTGGACAGCGGCCGCCTTCAGCTTGTCGAGATCGCCGCCCGGATCGACGAAGGCGCCGCGCATCGTCTTCGTGCACCACAGAAGCGTGCAGTTCTGCTGGAACGGCGTGACCGGCACGACGGCGGCGCGAAGGGGCGGAAGGGGCTTGTCCATGCCCTCCAGATGCGCATCGCGGCGTTGCCACGCAAGCCAAAGCCTTGCAGGAGGGGACGATGCTCGATCGTTCCACCCCCTTCGTGCTGTTGGACGATGCCCGCGCGGAGGGAGCGGCGACGGCGCGCCTGTATCGCGATCCGGTCGATACGATCGCCTGCCACGATCCCGCGAAGCTCGCCAATTGCCTGAGCGCGCTGCGTTATGCGCAGGCGCACGGCCTGCACGCGGCGGGGTGGATCGCCTATGATGCGGGCGCCCTGTCGGAGCCGCCCAAGGGCGCGCCGGGCACGCCGCTCCTCTGGTTCGGGCTGTTCGAGCGCCACGAGGCCGTCGCGCCCGAACAGGTGCCGGCGCTGCTGCCTGACCCGGCCGGAGCATGGGCCGGGCCGCCGAAACCGCTGATCGATCGGGCCGCCTACACCGCGGCCTTCGATCGGGGAAGGCTAATCGCGCCG
>BACX01000476.1 GCA_000333335.1 Sphingomonas-like bacterium B12
CGTAGGTGGCGAAGAGCAGGGCGAAGATAACCGCATCGCTCATCATCAAAACCCAGAAGCCGAAGACGTCGCTGCCCGCTTCCAGGTGCGTGTTCTTGTCCGTTTCGCGAAGATTGAGGCCGGCGTGCAGCGTGTCGCCATCGCTCATCGCTGCACCTCCGCCAAGCCCTGATTGGCCGATGTCGTCTCCGCCTCGCGCCCGATGGGATGGGCGCGTTCGACGGCGCGCAGCCACTCGTCCTCGGTTCGCGCCACCTCGGCGGCTGAGATCAGCCGCTCGGTATCACGCGCAAAACTGCGCGCGATCACGGTCGCGATAACGACGACGACGCTGAGGATCGCCAGCCACCACATGTGCCAGACGAGTCCGAAGCCCGCGGCGGCCCCGGCGATGCCGATCGCCGGCGCGACGGCGCTGTTCCGCGGCATCTCGATCGCGTCGTAATGCGGCGGCCGCGCATAGGGCGCATGCCTGCGCTTGTCCTCGTAGAAGGCGTCACGGCGCTCAACGTGCGGCAGATGCGCGAAGTTGTATTCGGGCGGCGGCGCTGAGATGGACCATTCGAGCGCGCGCCCATCCCATGGGTCGCCTGCGAATACGCGGTTGGCGTCGCGATTGCGGACGCTCACCCACAATTGCATGACCAGCGCCATCAGCCCGCAGAACAGGATCACGGCACCCGCCTCGGCGGTGATGAGCCACGGCCCATAAGCCGGCTCCATCACCGCCTGGCTGCGCCGCGCCATGCCGGCGGCGCCGAGCACGTAGAGAGGCATGAAGGCCAGATAAAAGCCGATCACCCAGCAGGCGCAGGCGATCCGCCCCCAGCGCTCGTCGAGGCGGAACCCGAACACCTTGGGAAACCAGAAGGTGTACGCGGCGATCAGCCCGTACAGGGTGCCGGGGATCAGCATGTTATGGAAGTGCGCGACCAGGAAGGTCGTGTTGTGGACCACGTAATCGAGCGGCGGGAACGCCAGGATGATCCCCGTCAGCCCGCCGAGCACGAACGTCATCATGAAGGCGAGCGCGTAGAGCATCGGCACCGTGAAGCGCACCTGCCCGCGAGACATCGTCCAGATCCAGTTGTAGATCTTCACGCCGGTCGGCACGCCGATCGTCATCGTCGCGATCCCGAACGCGGCGTTGATGTCGGGGCTCTGCCCCATGGTGAAGAAATGGTGCAGCCAGACCGTGAACGACAGAACCGAGATCGCCATTGTGGCGATCACCAGCGAGACGTAGCCGTACAATTCCTTCGAGGAAAAGGTCGACACCACCTCGGACCAGATGCCGAAGGCAGGAAGGATGACGATATACACCTCGGGATGGCCGAACATCCAGAACAGGTTGGCGTAGTTCATCATGTTGCCGCCAAGCGCGTTGGTGAAGAAGTGGAAGCCAAGATAGCGATCGAGCGCAAGCAGCGCGGTGGCGACGGTAAGCGGCGGCATCGCAAACACCATCAGGATCGCGGTGCACAGGCTGGTCCAGCAGAACATCGGCATCCGCATCAGGTGCATGCCGGGGCAGCGCATCTTGTAGATGGTGACGGCGATGTTGATCCCCGCCAGCGTCGAGGCGATCGAACCGAGCGTCACCGCCCAGATCCAGTAATCCGGGCCGACGCCGGGGTTGAAGGCGATCTCCGTATAAGGCGGATAGCCGCTCCACCCGCCGGTCGAGAAACGGCCGATCACCAGGCTCACCATCATCAGCGCCGCGCCTGATCCGGTCAGCCACAAGCCGATGGCGTTGAGCAGCGGAAAGGCGACATCACGCGCACCGATCTGCAGCGGCACGAGATAGTTGATGATGCCGGTGAGGAACGGCATCGCCATGAAGAAGATCATGATCGAGCCGTGTGTGCTGAACAGCTCGGCGAAATGCTCCGGCGCGACGATTCCAGGCTGGTCGATCGCGATCGCCTGCTGCAGGCGCATCAGGTTTGCCTCGATCAGCGCTCGCGCGAGCATCACGAAGGCGATCACGACGTACATGATGCCGATCTTCTTGTGATCGAGGCTGGTCAGCCATTCGGACCAGAGCCACCGCCAGCGGCCGGTGAGCGTCAGGAGCAGAGCCACCGCCGCCGCGCCGATCACGACGATGCCGCCAGCACCGGCTCCGATCAACTCGTTGACGGTCGGATTTTCCCAGGCGCGCACGAACGGGAGCGCATCCCAGTCGAACCGGCCCAGCACGGCCGGCCATAGCGGCGCGCTCATCGGGCTGTCTCCTGCGTGCTGGCGATCATCATCGTGCGGAACAACCCCGGGGGTACGTGCGAGAACACCAGCGGCATCGGTTCGATCGACTGGCGGGTGAGGCGGGCCAGCGCTGGTGTGTCCATGGGGATGGCGTCGCCCCGGACGTGGCCCAGCCAGCGAGCGTATCCCGCGGCATCGGTGGCGATCACATCGAACTTCTGATCCTGGAAGCCCTTGCCGTTATATTGCGTGTTCTCGCCCCGGAACACGCCCGCTTGGCTGGCGGCGAAGTTCAGCTGCGTCCGCATCCCCGCCATCGCGTAGATCTGGCCGGCAAGCCGCGGAATGAGCAGCGACTGCATCACCGTGCCGCTCGTCAGGCTGAGATGCACCGGGCGACCGACGGGGATGACGAGCCGGTTGACGCTCGCCACACCCTCCTGGGGGTAGATGAACAGCCACTTCCAATCGAGCGCGACCGCCTGCACTTCGAGCGGCGGCTGGTTCGAGGCGAGCGGCCGATAGGGATCGAGGCGGTGGGTCGCGTTCCACAGCAGGAAGGAGAGGCCGATGACGATGCCGATCGGCGGCACCCATACCAGGATCTCCAGAGGCCATGAAAAGCCCCAGTTTGGCCGATAGGCGTCGCTTTTGTTCGATATCCGATAGTGCCACGCAACGAGTGGCACGAGGAGAAGCACCGGCCCGGCTACGAAGATCAACACCACCGCGAGGATCAGATAGACGTGCCACTCCGCCGCGGCGACAGGGCCGGCATGGTTGACGACCCCGAGCTGCAGAGCGGAACATCCGCCCAGCAGGACGGGCAGCGCAACGGCGGCTAAAAGTGCCGCCGCCCTTATGCTGTCCCTGCGCTCGCCGATGGCCATGACCGCCCGGCTCAGGCGGGTTCTGCCTGCGCGACGATCCGAACCGGCACGCCCTTGGCCGCGGGGGTCTTCGAGAGCTTGTCGTGATACCAGAGCGGAATCAGCGGGTTCATTTCCGGGTAGTAAGCGCCGACACAGCCGTCCGGCAAATCGAACGGCGTAACGGTGAGCCCGCCGACCTGCCGATCGACCCCATCGTCCGCATCGCTCGCGAGACCGACCACCTGACCTTCACGCAATCCAGCGGCGGCGATCTCCTTAGGGCTCATCAGCAACACGTCGCGCGTCCCTTCGATGCCGCGGAGCCGATCCGAATAGCCGTAGATCGTCGTGTTGAACTGATCGTTCGAACGCATCGTAATCAACCGGTAGCGGCCTGGCTTGTCCGGCACGCCCATGCTCGTCAGCGTCGTCGGCGTCGTGAACTCCGCCTTGCCGCTCTCCGTCTTCCAGATCCGCTCGCGCGCCTGATTGCCCTTGAAGAAGCCGCCGG
>BACX01000475.1 GCA_000333335.1 Sphingomonas-like bacterium B12
GGCATGCGGCGACCGCCGCCCGCGTGGCGAACCTCCCCGAAATCCTGCTCCCGCAGCCGGAACAGTGCGGCGCCGTAAACCTTCGAATTGCCGCCAACAGTGTAGTGAAGCTGCGGCGAGAAGGTGCCGCCGTCCTTGTTCACCCATTGCTCGTCGGCCTGGTAGCGCCCTTCGACGAACACCGCCTTGCTGCTCCAGTTCGCTTCCTCGCGCGGCAGATAGTCGCCGCGCTCGAGGATCAAAATGCGCTTGCCGGTCGGCGCGAGCCGGTGCGCAAGCGCCGCGCCGCCGGGGCCGCTGCCGATCACGATCAGGTCGTAATACGTGTCTTCGACCAATTTTTTTATCCGCTTTCTGGTGGGGCGAAGTGCCATAAGTCGGAACCCTGGCGGCGGCCTCCCGTTCCACTCAACATCCGTCGGGAGTGCAGCATGGCCAAAGTCGTCGTCATCACCGGAGCCGGCGCGGGCGTGGGCCGCGCCACCGCCGAGAAGTTCGCGCAGGAGGGGTATGACGTGGCGCTTCTGTCGCGCGATCCCGATCGTCTGGATCGCGCGGCGGACGAGCTGCGCCGCTATGGCATCCGCGCGCTTCCTATCCCTACCGATGTCGCCGATGCGGCAGCCGTGGAAGCGGCGGCGGAGCGGATCGAGCGAGAGCTGGGGCCGATCGACATCTGGGTGAACGTGGCGATGGCGACGGCCTTCTCACCCGTGTCCGAACTCACCCCGGAAGAAGTGGAGCGCGGCACCCGGGTGACGTACCTTGGCCAGGTACACGGCATGATGAGCGCGCTGAAGCGGATGCGCGACCGCAGCGGAACGATCGTCAACATCGGCTCGGCCCTGGCTTACCGATCCGTGCCGCTCCAGTCCGTCTATTGCGGTGCCAAGGCTGCCATCCGCGGTTTCACGGACTCACTGCGCTCCGAAATTATCCATGACGGCATCGACGTGCATCTCACGATGGTCGACCTGCCGGCGGTCAACACGCCGCAGTTCGACTGGGCACTGAACAAGATGGGGCGCAAAGCGCGTCCCGTGGCTCCGATCTACGAGCCCGAAGTGCCGGCACGCGCAATCTTCTTCGCAGCGACTCATAAGCGGCGGGACGTGTGGCTGGGATTCTCGACGGTGAAGGCAATTCTGGCCAATCGCGTCGCGCCGGGGCTGATCGATCGCTATCTCGCCAAGGCAGGCTATTCGGGCCAGCTCACGGATCAGCGCGCGCCTGCCGACGCGCCGTCGAATCTGTTCGAGCCGGTGAAGGGCGACTATGCCGCGCATGGTCGTTTCGACAATTCCTCGCGTCGGCACAGCCTCCAGTTCTTCACCGATCGGCACCGGGCGGCGTTTCTGACCGCAGCCATCGCGGGCGTCGCGCTTCTCGCCCACCGTGCGGCGAAGCGCTTGCACGTATGAACGGCGCCCGGCGATCCTCGCGGGCTACATCATCCTGCGGTGCAGGTTGAACAGGATGATCAGCGTGCCGCCCACCATCAGCGCGATGATCAGCGACGAGAACAGGATCAGCTGAAGATCGTCGCGCGCCGAGCGCTTCAGGCCTATGTGCAGGAAGCAGCGGAACTGAACCACCGCCTGTATAAGCGCCAGACCCAACACGATCGCATAGGTGGCGCCCGAACGCAGCATCGGCCACTGCACGATCGCAAAGGCTGCGCCCGTAAAAAGAAGCGCGGCGACGTAGCCGATCAGGTAGATCCGTATCTCGCGCCGCCGGTCGGCCTTCTGATCGCTCATCGAATCAGCCCGGGAAGATAGACGGTGGAGAAGATGGCAATCCAGACGATGTCGAGGAAGTGCCAGAATAGCCCGAGACGCAGCAGGTTGATCTTCGCCCGCTCGTCTGCGCCGAAGACCAGCAGTTGCACCATCATCACGACGATCCAGAGGCTGCCGGTGAGAACATGCAGCCCGTGGAGTGCCACGAGGCCGAAGAAAGCCGAGAGATAGCCGCTGCGCGTGGGATAGGCCCCATGCGCGAAC
>BACX01000474.1 GCA_000333335.1 Sphingomonas-like bacterium B12
TTCGAGAGCGCGGCGAGGCGGCGCTCGCCGCCGGCAACCTGCCCGCCGCCAACGATGCGCTGGAGGCGGCGGTGGTCGCCGATCCCAAGAATCGCGCGGCCTTCGTGTCTCTCGCCAAGGTCGCGCAGGCGCAGGTGATGCCCGGCAAGGCCATCCGCTACTACAAGAACGCGCTGCTGCTGGAGCCGAACGATCTCGCCGCGCTGTCAGGCGAGGGCGATGCGCTGGTCCAGCGCGGTGCGGTCGATCGCGCCAAGGACAATCTCGCGCGTGTCCAGAAGCTCTGCGGCAATGCGACCTGCCCCGCCGCGACCACGCTCGCCGCGGCGATCGCCAAGGGTCCGCCCGCCCCGGTGCAGACCGCGCAGGTGACCGACAAGGTTCCGCCGAAGGGCCAGGAAGCCACCACGCCCGAGAAGAACTGAGCGGTCAGGGGCGCGGGGACAGAATCCGCGCCACCGCGACGAACTCGTCGACCGAGAGCGTTTCCGGTCGACGGTCGGCGGCGATGCCGAGCGTTGCCAGCGCGTCGAGCGCGCCGGGCATTCCCTTCAGGCTCTGGCGCAGCATCTTGCGGCGCTGGCCGAAGGCGGCGCCGGTTAGCGCCGACAGCTTGGCCGGATCGACACCCTCCGGCATCGCCTTGGGCACGATGTGCACCACCGCCGACATCACCTTGGGCGGCGGCACGAAGGCGGAGCGATGGACATTGAGCGCGATCACCGCCTCCGCCCGCCACTGGGCGAGCACCGCCAGCCGCCCATAAGCGTCGCTGCCGGGCTTGGCGACGATGCGCTCGGCGACCTCCTTCTGGAACATCAGGCTGAGCGAGGCCCAGAAGGGCGGCCACGTCGCGCTCTCCAGCCAGCGAACCAGTAGCACAGTGCCGACATTGTAGGGCAGGTTGGCGACGATGTGCGCACCGTCGCCTGCCTCGGTCCGTTCGTCTATCTCCAGCGCGTCGCCCTCGATCACGCGCAGTCGGCCCCCCGACGCCTCGCCCAGTC
>BACX01000473.1 GCA_000333335.1 Sphingomonas-like bacterium B12
CCGAAGTGCTGCCGAGCATGGCGAACACCCAGACCCGCGTCACCAAGGGCATCGCGCTCAACATCCCCGTCCTCTCGGCGGCGATGGATACCGTGACCGAAGCCGACATGGCGATCGTGATGGCGCAGCTGGGCGGGCTCGGCGTGCTCCATCGCAACCTGACCGTCGAGGAACAGGCGGCGGCGGTGAAGGCGGTGAAGCGCTACGAAAGCGGCATGGTGGTCAACCCGATCACCATCGCGCCCAACGCGACGCTGGCCGATGCGCAGGAGCTGATGGCGCGCCACNGCATCAACGGCATCCCGTTCACCGAGGCGTCGGCAAAGCTGGTCGGTATCCTGACCAACCGCGACGTGCGCTTTGCGGCGAACCCGAAGCAGCCGGTCTCCGAGCTGATGACCGCGCAGAACCTCGCCACCGTGCCGCTCGGCACCGGCACCGAGGAGGCGAAGCGCCTGCTCCACCAGCGCCGCATCGAGAAGCTGCTGGTAGTGGATGGCGATTATCGTTGCGTCGGCCTGATCACCGTGAAGGATATCGAGAAGGCGGTGACCTATCCGTCGGCCACCAAGGACGCGTCGGGCCGCCTGCGCGTCGCCGCCGCGACCACCGTCGGCGACAAGGGCTTCGAGCGTACCGAGGCGCTGATCGATGCCGAGTGCGACCTGATCGTCATCGACACCGCGCATGGCCACAACAAGGACGTCGCACGCGCGGTCGACCGGGTGAAGCGCCTGTCCAAC
Source organism: Sphingomonas-like bacterium B12 (assembly GCA_000333335.1). Taxonomy (GTDB): domain Bacteria; phylum Pseudomonadota; class Alphaproteobacteria; order Sphingomonadales; family Sphingomonadaceae; genus Solisphingomonas. The sequence continues at coordinate 744 of BACX01000473.1, forward strand.
AACGTGCAGGTGGTCGCCGGCAACATCGCCACCGCCGAAGCCGCCAAGGCGCTGATCGATGCAGGTGCGGACGGCCTCAAGGTCGGCATCGGGCCGGGATCGATCTGCACGACGCGCGTCGTCGCCGGCATCGGCGTGCCGCAGCTCACCGCGATCATGGACGCTGCCGAGGAAGCGAAGAAGCACGGCGTGCCGGTGATCGGCGACGGTGGCCTGCGTACGTCCGGCGACATCGCCAAGGCGCTGGCGGCGGGCGCCTCGACCGTGATGGTCGGCTCGCTGCTCGCCGGTACCGAGGAGGCGCCGGGTGAAACCTTTATCTATCAGGGCCGTGCGTACAAATCCTATCGCGGTATGGGAAGCGTCGGCGCGATGGCGCGCGGATCGGCCGACCGCTACTTCCAGCAGGACATCAAGGATCAGCTGAAGCTGGTGCCCGAGGGGATTGAGGGGCAGGTGCCGTACAAGGGCCCGGCCAAGGATGTGATCCACCAGCTCGTTGGCGGCGTGAAGGCGGCGATGGGCTACACCGGGTCGCACACCATCGAGGAGCTGCAGGAGCGCGCCCGCTTCGTGCAGATCACCGGCGCGGGCCTCAAGGAGAGCCACGTCCACGACGTGACGATCACGCGCGAGGCGCCGAACTATCCGACGCGGTAAGGCGTGACCCCCCAGGCCCGCGCCCAGGCTGCGATCGACATTCTCGACGAGGTAATCGCCGCCGCGCGTGATGCCGGCGCGGCCGCCGACGTCATCATCCAGCGCTATTTCCGCGCGCGCCGCTATGCCGGATCGAAGGACCGTCGCGCGGTGCGGGAGCTGGTCTATGCCGCGATCCGTCGTTCGGGCGAGCGTCCGGAGACGGGTCGCGCCGCGCTCGTCGGGCTGGCGGAGGGCGATCCCGGGCTCGCCGCCTTGTTCGACGGATCGGTCCATGGCCCGCCGCCGATCGCCGCCAACGAACCCAGCGCCGAGGCGGCCGAAGTGCCGATGTGGCTGCGCGACAAGCTCGGCGGACTGGGCCTGCTCGATCGCGCGCCGCTCGACCTCAGGATCAACCGCCTCAAGGACGGCCCGATCGCCATCGAAGGCGCGACGCCGACGCCCCACGCACCTGATGGCCTGCGCCTGCCCGAAGGCACACTGGTCGATACGCTACCCGAATACGAGGCCGGTCTGGTCGAGGTGCAGGACGAGGGCAGCCAACTCGTCACGCTGGCCTGCGCGGCCGAACCGGGCATGAAAGTGGTCGATCTCTGTGCAGGCGCCGGCGGCAAGACGCTGGGCCTCGCGGCGGCGATGGAGGATCGCGGCGTGATCTTCGCCTGCGACGCCGATCGCAACAGGCTTTCTCGGCTGGCACCGCGTGCAGAGCGGGCCGGCGTGACCATCGCCGAGGTCCGCCTGCTCGATGGCGGGCGCGAGATCATGGCGCTGGGCGATCTGATGGGCGCGGCCGATCTCGTGGTGGTGGACGCGCCCTGTTCGGGCACCGGCACCTGGCGGCGCAATCCGGAGGCGCGCTGGCGGCTGACGCCCGAGCGGCTGGTACGCGTGGTTGCGCTGCAATCGCGGCTGCTGGACGTGGCCGCGCGGCTGGTGCGGCCGGGCGGCACGCTCGTCC
>BACX01000472.1 GCA_000333335.1 Sphingomonas-like bacterium B12
CGGGCCGACAGGTGAGCGGATTATCGTCCGGATCCGTGCGCAGCGATCGCGCCGGCGGCTCATTCCTCGCCAAATCTGTATCCCACCCCGTACAGCGTCTCGATCGCCTTGAACTGCGGGTCGACCTGCCTGAACTTGCGACGCAGACGCTTGATATGGCTGTCTATGGTGCGATCGTCCACATAGACGTCGTCCTGATAGGCGGCATCCATCAGCTGATCGCGCGATTTGACGAAGCCGGGGCGCTGGGCGAGCGCCTCCAGGATCATGAATTCGGTGACGGTCAGCACCACTTCCTCGCCGCCCCAGCGCACCTTGTGGCGGGCCGGATCCATGTCTAGCCGGCCGCGCACCAGCCGCTCGGCGGGCGTCTCCTCCTCCGGCTGGGGCAGGGCGCGGGCATCGGTGCGGCGCAGGATGGCGCGGATGCGCGCGATCAGCAGGCGTAGCGAGAAGGGCTTGGCGATGTAATCGTCGGCGCCCATGGCGAGGCCCAGCGCCTCGTCCAGTTCGTCATCCTTGCTGGTGAGGAAGATCACCGGCACCTGGCTCTTTTCGCGCAGGCGCCGCAGCACCTCCATTCCGTCCATGCGCGGCATCTTGATGTCGAGCACGACGAGATCGGGCGCATTCTCGGCGAAGGCCTTCAGCGCGGCCTCGCCGTCCGAATAAATGCGCACGGTGAAGCCCTCGGCCTGCAAGGCGATCGAGACGGAGGTCAGGATGTTGCGATCGTCGTCGACGAGGGCAATGGAGGCGGACATGCGCGTGCTCTAGCAGAGCCTCGCGGCAGGGCAAACGGGGCTAGAGGCCGTGCTTGCCCATCCATAGCCGAAACAGCTCCGGCCAGAGCGCGCCGGGATTGTCGGTGGAGAGCCTGAGACCAAAACCGTGGCCGCCTTTCTCGAAGAAATGCCCTTCCACCGGCACCTTGGCGGTTCGGCAGGCGGCGAGCCAGTCGATCGAGCAGAAAGGCGGCACCACCGGGTCGTCGAGTGCGCAGCCGACGAAGCAGGGCGGGGTGCCCGCGCCGATATGGGCCAATGGCGAGCGGCGCTGCACCAGATCGGGCGCCGGATCGGGGCCGAGCAGGTTGGCGCGCGAGACCGAATGGGTCTCGAACTTCTTCATCGTGGTGACGGCGTACATCAGCCCGACCAGCGCCGGTTTGGCCGACTGCTTGTCCGCCGCGTCGATCGGCGGATAGAGCGGCGTGCCGTAGTCGGTAGCGAGGCTGGCGGCGACATGTCCTCCCGCCGAAAAGCCCAGCACCGCCACACGGTCTGGATCGATCGCGTAGGCCTTGGCCTGATCGCGAACCAGGCGGATCGCGCGGATCGCGTCCTGCAGCGGCGCGTCGGCGCGGTTGGTCCAGCCCTCGCCCGGGAGGCGGTAGCTCAGCACGAAGACGGTGTAGCCGAAATCGGTGAAGAAGGTCGCCGGAACGCTCCCCTCGTTCTCGATCGAGAGGAAGGTGAAGCCGCCGCCCGGCATCACGATGATCGCGGCGCCATTGGGCTGCGCCGGGCGATAGGCGAAGAGCACGGGCGCGGCGATGCCCTTCAGGCGATATTCCTTGCCGCCCGTCACCGGCGTCTGTTTGAGCTTTGGCGAGGGCAGTTCCGGCGGCGGCGGCGAACCGGGCGCCGGGCCGGGCCACAGCGGGATCGTCGCCGACGATGGCTTCTTGGTCTGCTGGTCGGTCGGCACCAGGCTCACCGGCTTGCCCTCCCGCGTCACGGGGGAGGCGGCGGCGGCGATGCTGGCCAGCAGGGCGCGTCGATCGAGGATCATCCGGTCTCCGATTTCGGTGGCCCGACATGATCGCATCGCCCCCGGCTTTTGTTCCTGTGGCGGGATGTTCTGGAAAAGCACCGACCCATGCCTATGGGG
>BACX01000471.1 GCA_000333335.1 Sphingomonas-like bacterium B12
CTCTCGGGATGCAAGCGGGATCGCGGCCTGCGAGATTGACGGCGATCGCCATCAGATCGGGCAGTTCGCCCAGCCCCTCAACCTCGGAATGGCTGGCGAGGATCTGTTCGACCAGCGTCGATCCCGATCGCGGCAGGCCGACGACGAAGATCGGATCGGGGGCGAGGCAGCCCCCTTCTCCGCGCGCCGCGATCAGCGCGGGCCTGAACACCGCCGCCTCCCGCGCGCATTGCGCCTGCGTGGCGGCCGCATCGTAGGGCGTCTGGGCGCGGCGGATGCGGTTCGCCTCGGCATAAGCGGCGAAGGCGCCGGCAACCGATCCGCGCCCATGTTCGGGATGCTCGACCAGCAGGGCGCCAGTCGTAACCGGACCGGGCGACGGACGATCGGCGGTCGGGCGCCGCTCAGCGGTCGAGCGAGGCGACTGCGCGAGCGACCGGGGCGAAGCCCCCTCCCCGCCACCGGCATATTCAGGCAGCCCGTCCGAGGCTTGCGGTACTGCCACTGGCGGTCTCGGGACGCTGACCGCGTGTCCGATCGTCGCGATCGTGATCCGGCTGATATGCTCGGGCGGCATGTGCGCGAGGAAATCGAGCGCGGCGGCGGGATGGTCGCGCCAGCGCAGCAGGAGCCGATAGGCGAGATCCTGCCCGATCGTGTCGGCCCGCGCCAGCAGTTCAGGGGGCGCATCGGCCAGCGCGACCAATTCCGAGATCCGGCTCTTGGACTTGCCCAACGCAGCGGCAATCTCGACGCTTCTGAGGCCGTCGGCGCGCAATGCGCGCACGCCCTCGATCAGTTCGGAAGGGGTGAGGTCGTCGCGCTGCTCGTTCTCGACGATCTGAGCGATGCGCGCCGCGCGCGTCTCCAGAGGCGTCTGGCGCACCATCGCGCGGATGGTCGCGAGGCCGGCGAGGCCGGCGGCACGCCAGCGCCGCTCGCCGACATGAAGACGATAGCGGTCGCCGGCCTTGATGAGGATGACGGGCTGAAGCTGGCCGGCCGAGAGCAGGCTGTCGGCCAGTTCCCGAAGCTTCGCTGGATCGAAATGACGGCGCGGCTGGTCGGGATCGGGATCGATGAGGTCGAGCGCGATGGTCTCGACAAATGCCGGCGCATCGTCGCCGCTTTTCAAGCGCCCGCCGGGATTGGCCGACCAAAGCGCGAAGCGCGCGATTCGCTTGTCACGCCGCGCGACCATCGCCGCCCCTTTCGATGATCTCGCCGAACAGGGAGTCGAGTTCGCCCGTGCGCGCGCGCCGGTCTCGCTGCTCGGCNAGCTCCCATGGCGGGATCGAGCGCGCGATCGCGCGCTGGAAGGCTTCGCGGTCATGGAAGGGGGTGCGAAGCATCCGTTCGCGGTGACGCATGTGCGCCTCCTCCAGAACGGCCTTCTGCGTGGTGTTGCCGTCGAAGCGCGAGGCGACGATCCCGCAATCGGAGATCGGATGGGCGCGGAAGCGATTGAAGGATGCGACGGTCTCGTCGGTGATTGCGACCCCGTCGATGCCACTGCTGCTCATGTCGAGCGGCATCACGAGATTGTCGGCCCAGACCAACGTGACCGCATGGTGGGCGGAGAAGGTCGGGCCGAGATCGAAGACGACATTGTCGTACATCGGCTGATCGCCCGCTTGCCCCGTGATCCGGTCGAGCGCAGCCATCGCATCGTCGACGTCACCGTCTTCGAGGAACGCGGCGGTGCTGATCCGCACCAGATCGAAGAGCGTGGCGGGCACGGGGCGCTTGACCCTGGTCCAGGGCGAACCCGGATCGATGATGTCCGTGAGGTCGCCGATCGTGTTGGGCTTGTAGGCGGCGTCGCGCCCCGCATAGCGGGTGAGGATGTTGGCGGCATTGGCCTGCGGGTCGAGATCGACGAAGAGCAGGCGGCGGCCGAGCCGGCGCAGATACCATGCGAAATGGACGGCGAGCGTGGTCTTGGCAGCCCCGCCCTTGCTGACGAAGAAGGCATAGCTTTTCACGTGCCGTCGGTCTCGCGCTGATGTCGCGCGATCTTATATAGAATACATCGAGAAAAGGGAACCGGGTCGTCGCCTAGCTCATCCGCGCAGGAGCGTGGCGAGGCGGGCGCGCAGCGCGACCCCGTCATCGAGGTCGCCGATCCTGAATTCTGCGACCGGGCCGATAGCTTCCATTCGAAATATGGTGACGGCCTTTGCCCGCGCGTAGCTCGGATCGTCATAGCCCAGCAGCTCGATGAGCTGGAGGCGCTGCCGCCCGCTGCGTCGATCGGTGATCTCGATCATGAAGTCCGGCCGGCACGGCCCGAGCGCGGTCGCTTCGTCGAAGACCGGCTTCTTGATCCGGATCGCGGTGCCGGCGCGGTGAAGCGACCATTGGATGTCGAGCAGGACCGCGAGGAAAGCACGCTCGGCGTTGGAGTCGATGGGGACGAATTGCCGCCCGTTCTGGATCGGCTGGGCGTAGGCCCGCACGGGCGCGAAGCCATGCGCCTGCGCAAGGTGCCCGATCGCGACGAATACCAGATAGGGACCACGGTCGATCATCCGGGCGGCCGGCCTGGTGATGTCGGAGGCGACGATAATGGGTTCGTCATGTTCGCCGGTGATGATTTCGCGGCGCGTGACGCTCTGCGCGTAGAGCGCGAGAAAGGCCTGCGGCTCATGGCCGTCGGGCCATGTTGCAGCGGCTGCGCGGAGGATGGCGTGGACGCGGTGCGTGTGGAACGCGTGGGGATGGGTGAAGAGCAGCGGCCGCAGCGGCTTGCCCGGCGCGATCCAGAAATCGCTGGCGGCCGCGCGCAGCGCGTCGAACTCGATTGCGATCGAGGGCTTGGGCCGGTCGCCGATCGCCTCGATGATGTTGGTGCGGGCGGTATCGAGCAGCGTCCAGAGCAGCCGCGCGAGGCGCGGCGTCGAGGGTCCGCGCACGCGGTCCTCGTCATCCGAATCGTCTGGTTGCTGCGCAAGATGCTCGCCGATCGGCTTGAGCGCCGCGAACAGGCCATCGGGGCGGACGATCGCCTTGGGCTCGGGCTTTTCGCGTGTCCGTTGCCAGTCCGATTGGTCGCGATGAAAAGGGCAGTCGCGATCATGCTCCGGCCGGTCTTCGCCGGTCAGGCGGCGCAGATAATAGGTCTGCGCCTCGGAGAGATAGGCGGGTGACATGAGCGGCGGCGACAGTCGGTCGCCGAGGCAGTCGCAGGCAATCCAGCGGTCGAAGAGCTTGGCTTGCGGACGAGTGCTACACCCGCCGCCTCGTCGCCTCCGGCCCAGCCGAC
>BACX01000470.1 GCA_000333335.1 Sphingomonas-like bacterium B12
GCGCTCGCCGAATCCTTGGACGAGGAGCGGTCGTCGAACGGCGCGAGGGCGGCGAAGCCCATGCCGGCATTCTGGCCCGATCCGTTGAAGCTGAAGCCGTTGATCGTGAACAGGTTGGCGACATCCTTATGCTCCTGCTTCAGGAACACCTTCTCGACCTCGGAGCGCACCTGCGCCGTCCGCTCGGACGTCGCACCCGCCGGCAGCTGGTACATCATCATCACCTGCCCCTGATCCTCGGTCGGCAGGAAGCCGGTGGGCAGGCGCGTGAACAGCAGGCCCATGGCGACGACGATCACCGCGAACACGCCCATGTGCAGCCAGCGCCGCTGGATCACGCGGCCGGTGGTGTCGACGTAGCGCGTGGTGGCGCGATCGAACCAGCGGTTGAACTTGCCGAACAGGCCGCCGCGCTTCAGCGGATCGTGGTTGCCGGGCTTGAGCAGGGTCGCGCACAAGGCCGGCGACAGGATCAGCGCGACGATCACCGACAATATCATCGCCGACACGATCGTGACCGAGAACTGGCGATAGATCACGCCGGTCGATCCGCCGAAGAAGGCCATGGGCAGCATCACGGCGGACAGCACCATCGCGATGCCAACCAGCGCGGAACCGATCTCGCCCATCGACTTGATCGTCGCGTCGGCGGGATCGAGCCCTTCCTCGGTCATGATGCGCTCGACATTCTCGACCACCACGATCGCATCGTCGACCAGCAGGCCGATCGCCAGCACCATGGCGAACAACGTGAGCGTGTTTATCGAGTAACCGAAGGCGGCGAGCACGCCGAACGTGCCGAGCAGCACCACCGGCACCGCGATCGCCGGGATCAGGGTCGCGCGCCAGCTCTGCAGGAAGACGAACATCACCAGCACGACGAGGACGATCGCGATGGCCAACGTCTCGACGACCTCCTTGATCGACAGCTTCACGAAGTCGCTGGTGTCGCGCGGGAAGGCGATGGTGTAGCCGTTGGGCATGTTGGTCGCGAGCTTGGCGACCTCCGCCTTCACTGCCGTCGTCGTCTTGAGCGCATCGGCGCCCGGTGCGAGCTGGATGGCGATACCCGATGCGGGATGGCCGTTCAGGTGCGCGGTGGCGGCGTAATCCTCCTGCCCCAGCTCGACCCGCGCGACGTCGGACAGGCGGACCACCGATCCGTCGGTCAACGTCTTGACCACGATGTTGCGGAACTCGTCGGGCGTCTGCAGGCGCGACTTGGCCTTCACCACGGCGTTGAGCATCTGCCCCTTCACCGCCGGATCGGCGCCGACCTGCCCGGCCGAGAGATCGACATTCTGAGCGTTCACCGCCGTCTCGACGTCCGACGGCATCAGCTGGCGCGCGGCGAGCTTGGCGGGATCGAGCCAGATGCGCATGGCATATTCGGCGCCGAACACCTGTACCTGGCCGACGCCGTTCACGCGGGCGAGATCATCCTGGAAGTTGCTGACCAGAAAGTCGGCGACGTCCGCCGAGGTGGTGCGATCGGTCGTGTCATAGAGGCCGACGATCATCAGGAAGTCGCTGTTCGACTTGGTGACGGTCAGGCCCTGCTGCTGCACCTGGCTGGGCAGGCGCGAGACGCCCTGCTGCACCTTGTTCTGCACCTGCACCTGCGCGATGTCCGGGTCGGTGCCCTTGGCGAAGGTGACGGTGACCCGCGACGAGCCCGAACTGTCCGAGCTCGACGAGAAATAGAGCATGTTGTCGATGCCGATCAGCTGCTGCTCGATCACCTGCGTCACGCTGGTCTCGAGCGTCTCGGCCGACGCGCCCGGATAGGTGGCGCTGACCACCACCGATGGCGGCGCGACATCGGGATATTGCGCGATCGGCAGGCTCATGATCGAGCCGATGCCCGCCATCATGATGACGATGGCGATCACCCATGCGAAGATCGGGCGGCCGACGAAGAAGCGACTGATACCCATGGCCTCAGTAGCCCAGCTTGACCGCGACGGGCTTCACGGCGGCGCCCGGCTTCGCCTTGTCGGTGCCCTCGACGATCAGGCGGTCGCCGGTCTTCAGCCCGCTGGTGATCAGCCATGTGTTGCCGACCGCCTGCCCCGCGACGACGTTGCGCTGCACCACCTTGTCGTTCGCATCGACCACCAGAGCGGTGGCGTCGCCCTTCACGTCGCGAGTGATGCCCTGCTGGGGCGCGAGGATGCCGTTGGGCATCACGCCCTGCGGCGTTTCCACCCGCACGAACATGCCCGGCATCAGCACGCCGTCGGGATTGGGGAAGCGCGCGCGCAGCGTGACGGTGCCGGCCTGTTCGTCGACCGTCACTTCGCTGAACTCCATCGTGCCGGCCTGGCCGTATTCGGTGCCGTCCTCCAGCTTCAGCCGCACGGCCGCCCGCGTCGGCATCATGCCGCCCTTGGCGAGTTGCTGGCGCAGCTTCACCACGTCGGAGGAGGATTGGGTGATGTCGACGTAGATCGGATCGAGCTGGGTGATGGTGGCGAGCGCGTTGGTGTCGTTCGCCGTCACCAGCGCGCCCGGCGTCACCGCGGACCGGCTGATGCGTCCCGTGATCGGCGCCAGCACGCGGGTGTACTCGAGATTGACCCGCGCCGTCTCGACCGATGCCTGATATTGATGGACGCTCGCCCGCGCCTCGCGCGCGGCGGCTACGGTGTCGTCGATATCCTGCCGGCTGACCGCCTGGTTGTCGCTCAGCGTCTTGTAGCGATTGGCCTTGGCCTGCGCGGTGAACAGCGTCGCCTGCGCATTTTCCAGCTGCGCGCGGGCGGTATCGAGCGAGGCTTTGTAGAGCCGCGGATCGATCCGGTAGAGCGGCTGGCCGGCGTGGACGATCGATCCTTCGGTGAACAGCCGCGCCTGGATGATGCCGTCGACCTGCGGGCGCACGTCCGACGCGGTGGTCGCGGTGGTGCGGCCGGTCAGCTCGCTCGACACCGTGACGGGCTGGGTGGCGAGCGTCACCACGCCGACCTCGATGAGACCCGGCGGTGCTGGTACGGACGAATTGGAGCAAGCCAGCAGCGGAAGTGTAAACGCTAGAAGCGCCACGTTGGGCAGCGAGGGCATGGAGCGGATCATGCCACAGCACTGCAGCCTCATCCTGATCGCCGAAACGATCAATACGTATCTAAATGTCCGCTGCGGTATCGAATTGTATCAACGTGTATCGCAACGCAGACGGGCCGGACGATTCGCGATAAGACACTGTCATGATACCGCAATCCGCGCCCGCGAAGGAGAGCGTTCTTGTAGTCGAGGACGATCCCGATATCCGCGAGATGATCGTAGCGCAGCTGAGTTCGGAACAATATCGCACGCTCGCTGCGGGCGGACTCGTGGAAGCGCGTTCGGTGATGACCACAAATGCCGTCGACCTTGTCGTACTCGATCTCAACCTGCCGGACGGTGATGGACGTGATCTGTGTCGGGAGTTGCGCTCCGACGGATTCGACGGCGCAATCATCATGGTGACGGCCCGCGACGCGGCGATCGACCGCGTCCTCGGCCTTGAGCTCGGCGCCGACGATTATCTCACGAAGCCATTCGAACCGCGGGAATTGGTCGTCCGTATACGTAATTGGCTCCGAAGACTGCGCGCAAAGGCTGGCGGTCGGCCGCGTACGGCGACTGTTGCCCGCTTTGGCCCTTGGCGGTTGGACTTGCACCAGCGCCGTCTGATCGGACGCGACGACCGGCTGGTCTTGCTTTCGTCGGCGGAGTATCGGCTACTGACCCGCCTGATGGAAAGCCCAGACCGGGTCCTGAAACGCGAGGAGCTTCTTCCTGAGCGCAGTGCGACGGTGGCCTTCGACAGGTCCATTGACCTGCAGATCAGTCGCCTGCGTCAGAAGCTTGCAGCCGAGGAAGGGGGCGACAACGTGATCCTGACGGTGCGTAGCGAAGGCTACGTCATGCCAGGCCCCGTGACCTTCGAATGATTCTGGCGGCCGCCCGTCTTCGGGCTTTCGCGGGTTCGTTGACCGGTCAGCTCGTATTGATCCTCACGATCGGGCTCGCCTCCTCGTCTATCGTCTCGCTGCTGCTGGCGGAGCGGGCGCGCATTCACGACTTTTCTCACGTTAGAATGGAACGAGTCGTCGCCAGCACCGCAGACATGGCCCGTCGGTTTGAAGAGGATCCGGACCGGACAGCCGCGCTGCTGCGCGAGAACCACATTCTGGGCGCCCGCGAGGTGCCCGCCCAGTGGCATTCGACTACGATCGATCCGGAACTCAGCAAGATGCTGGTCGCGCAACTTGGGCCAAGTTCAGATGCGCAGGCCGTGGCTATCCCGAGAAATCAATGCTTCCCCAATTTCGACATCAAGATCCGGGCCGCTGGAATGTCAGAGTTCACGCTGCCGGACTGCTGGTACGTCCGTTTCCGCGATTCTAGCGGCACTGTGCGACGCCTGTCGATCGACCTCGCGTCGTTCCACATCCCGCCAAGCTCGACGCTCGATCCGCTCTATTTGGCTTTGATCGTCGCTGCGAGCACCGCTCTGTCCTTTGTGGTCGCCTTCGTGGCCGGACAGCCCTTGAGACGACTGACGGAAGCGGCGCGGGCCTTCTCCGTTACGGTTGATCCCGAGCCGATACCGGTCGGTGGACCGCGCGAAGTTCGGGCCGCGCTTGAAACATTCAATCTCATGCAGCATCGTGTCCGTGAAGGCTTTCGCGAGCGAACGCAGATCCTTGCCTCAGTCACCCATGACCTGCAGACGCCGCTCACGCGGTTGCGGCTGAGGCTAGAGCAGGTGAACGAACCGCATCTGCGAAAACGTCTTATCGCCGACCTAGCAGTCATGCAGCAGCTTGTTCGGGACGGCTTGGAGCTCGCGCGCAGCAGTGAAAGCCGCGAGCCTTGGTCGATTGTAGAGATCGACTCGATCTTGACGAGTGTAGCCGAGGATGCCGCAGAGGCCGGCGACGACGTCCGCCACGTCTTCGGCGTACCCCTTAGGGAACGTGTGAAACCGAACGCGCTAAGTCGCTGCATAGCCAATCTGGTGGATAACGCCGTCCGCTATGGAGGAAGCGCGGAAATAGGCGCCCGCATCGAGGGCGACACCGTGACGATCGAGGTCAGAGATCGAGGACCGGGAATCGAAGAAGCCATGCTGGACCAGGTATTTGAGCCCTTCCGCCGCCTCAATCCTCCTGGAAAGGGGGGTGTGTCTGGCTCCGGGCTCGGCTTGGCAATCGCGCGCGCGCAGGCGCAGACCTTCGGCGCGACATTGGATTTGAGCAATCATCCTGGTGGCGGCATCTCGGCCCGGATTAGATGGGTTTCCGATATGAACTAGACTAGGCAGCGCTTTTCGCGGCGAAAAGTGGCGTACCGCTCAGCATTATGGCGCCGGTCTGGTGGCCATGTCTGACGCGTCTTCAACGATGTCGTAAGAGAGCGCCAACACGGGGCAACCGCCAAACCGAGCGCACATGCCGATGCCCGCAGCAACCAAGCATGCCAGCTTCGGATCTCGATCCTTGGGGTAGGCGTCGTTAGGGCGACATCGTTCGCTGGCACTATCAAGGCCCGGCAAACTTTAGCCCGATCTATTCACCGGCAGCGTTTTCCCGGCGATAGGCGAGCACGATCGTGAGACCGCCGGCGCCAAGACGCGGCGGTCCAAAGCGCCTATTGCGTTGCGGGGTTTCAGCGGGTGGTTTTGTGATTTGATGGGCGGGGTTCGTTTGGCGGCCACTGCCGCGTCGATCATGGTCCAGCGGTACGCAGTTTGAGTGCGACGGATCGGAAGAGCGCGGCATCGGGGCATGCGCTGGCGAAGGCGATGCGGATACGGCTGGCGGTTTCGATGACGCGCGCGGCGACCTTGAGTAACCGCAGGCGGATGGTGGCGAACTCGGCGGTGCGCAGCGGGGTCGTCGTCGGCATAGCGTGTCGCACGGCCCACATTAGCCAGTAGGCGGCGGTGTGGAGGATGAGCCGCATCTGATTGGCGTTGGCCGATCGGCACGAGGTGCGGTCGCTCTTCAGCTGCGCCTTATGAAGCTTGATCAGGTTCTCGGCCTGGCCGCGGGCACAATAGAGCGTGTCATAGATCCGTTCGGCGCTGCCATCGGCAAGCGAGGTGACGACGAAGCGGATGTCGAGGCCGAGGCTGCTCGCCTCGATGCGGGCGACTACCCGACGGTCGGTCGCACCCCAGGTTTTCGCGGCGTAGCGTGTCTCGGCATAGCGCCGCAGCTCGAACAGGCCTTCGAGCGCCCGGTCGGTCGCGCAAGCATCACCCTCGCGGACGATGATGGGATCAGCGTGGAGCGTCGATTGCCCGGCAGGCCGAAGATATAGTCGATGCCGTTCGCCTCGCACCAGGCCATCGGCTCTGGTCGGCCGTAGTGACCGTCGCCGCGCAGAGTGATCCGGGTGTCCGGCCAATGGCGGCGGATACGTCGCACGAGCCGGCGAACATGGCCGGCGACTTCCTGGCCCGATGGCGTCTTGCCGGTGCGCAGCAGCATCGCCACCGGTCGCCCGGTCGCGGTGTCATAGACATGGATCGGCAGGAAGCAGCGCTCGCCATAGTGACCGTTCCAGAAGGAGAGTTGCTGCGCGCCGTGGACCACGTCGACGGTATCATCGATGTCGAGAGTCACGGCCGCCGGCGGCCTGGGGTAGCTCGCGCAATAGAGGTCGACCAGCGTTCCGGTCAGCCGGAACAACTCACGCGAGGTCGGCGCATTCTCCCAGCGGCTCATGGTCGGCTGGCTCGCCAGCCCGAACGCTTCGCCCGGCAGCTTGCCGAGCGCAAGTTTGAAGCCCGGATCGTGGCGCAGCGTATCGAGGTCGTCGGCATCCTCATAGCCGCAGGAGATCGCCAACATTCGGGCACGCAGGATGTCGGCAACACGGTGGATCACACGACCCTGATCGCGCGGATCGGCGATGCAGGCAGCGAGCCGATCTGCGATCCCCAATCGCCGCTCCGCCTGCGCAAGCAGCAAGACGCCTCCGTCCGAAGTCAGCCGACCGCCGTCGAACGCGGCGGTGATTTTCCGACCACGAATGGCTGGGAAGGTGAAGGCAAACCCGCTATCGTCAGCCATGGCGGTCGTGGCACTTTCTGTCCGGTCTAGAAGATTGTCTAAGCAACCCTTCTCTAAACCAAATCGATTAGTACGCTACGATCGGCCAACCCAAACCAGGCTTCCGAATGAATATGCAGGTTAGAACGTCGTGCTCGCCGATGCCTTGGCTTAACGTGGCGACCACACCCTATCAGTCGGGCGAGTTAAAATATGACGCCGTGCCAGGGTGCCGACGCCCATGTTGGCAGCCTGCTCCCGGGGCGGCGGCCGAGATCCTCACCCGCAGAACCTCTGATAGCACACTGCGCACGTGGGCTGCACGCTGGAAGAGCGGATCGGCTTCAAAGCGCGGCTATCCTACCGGGTTCGAGGCCAATATGGCGACTTTCGTGCCGAACGGACGACCGTTGAGGTCCGGCTGATGACGGAGCGCTACGTCAGCGATTGCATGATCCCACGAGACAATAACCGCGAGCGCCTGGTAAACTTGCTCGGTCGGCCGCTGCCCAGCTATTGAGAGACTGCTGCACGGATTGCGGGTGCCTGACGCCTGGCCACCGACCTGACTTGCCTGCCGTCGGCACGCGCGCCGACGGCCGGCACTCTGTTCTCGCAACTTCCAGCGAAAGCTATGCCGAAGGCGCGGCGAGAATTCGAACGCGCCCAAGCCCTCATTGCCGCGTCCGTGAAGACGGCATCCCTCATTGGAAGTTTCTCAAATCCGTTAGCAGGGGTCGAACGGTCGACCGGTCAGCCCTTGGCGATCGGCCTGAAGAAGTTGATAGGGTTGCCGTCCGGGTCCCGGAACAACATTGAGCGGTTACCCCAGGGCATATCCTTGGGCTCCTGCAGCCAGTCCGTCACGGCCGGACCGATGCGCGCGCGCTCGGCATCGACATTATCGACTTCGAACTCGAGGATCACCGATTTATCAGCGCTGGCAGACCACTCCCCACCATGCATGAAGTTTGCGGCTTTCCGGCTGACGATCGCGAGGATGGCACCGCCGGGACGAAGCTCGACATAGCTGTCATCGCCTTTCCATGCGACGCCAAGTATCTTTTCGTAGAACGTCGCGAGGCTTGGAACGTCCTCAGTAATGAGACGCGTATAGGCGAATTTCACGAGTGAGACCTTTCCCGCTTAGCTCTTTATCCATAAATCCAAACGCCGCGCTGCATTTTACCTGTGCTACGCTACCGTAGCGTATCGCAAGTGTCAATGAGGAAGGTCGAGTTGGTCAAGATTGCGGACAAGCGCGTGGAGCGCTCCAAGGCGGCGGTGCTGGCCGAAACTTATCGGCAGTTGAAGCAGAGCGGGATCAGCGGAATTAGCATCGATGAAGTGTCGCGCGCGTCGGGCGTTTCAAAAACGACGATTTACCGGCACTGGACCTCGCGTTCGGCCTTGCTGATCGATGCCTGTTCCAAGCTCGGGGGAGCATCTCCGCCGCCGGACATGGGCACTCTGGGTGCCGATCTCTATGCGCTGGCGAAGACACTCGCCGAACAGCTTCAGACTGCCACGTGGGCAACGGTCTATCCGTCGATCGTTGACGCGGCCGAGCGCGATCCCGAGATCGCCGCATTGCGGGCCGGACTACACGAAGCGTTCATGGCGCCCTTTCATGCTGTCATCGAACGCGCCAGAGGGAGGGGTGAGGTGCGGCCGGCCAAGCCAGCGACCGACGTGATAGCGGCGGTTGTCGGTCCGCTTTTTTATCGCCGCTGGTTTTCCAACGAGGCGATCGACGACCGCTTCACGGAAGCCATCGTTGCTGCCGCAGTCAAGGATATTCTCAGCTGATGACGCCCGCGTGTGCAGATGCGACATTACTAAGATAGGCACGCCACATTAGGCCCCGACCTTCGGGTGCACCTCGGTTTTTGCGTACGGCAGACCGCTTTGGAGAGTGTTTCTGCCCGAGCAAAACTTGGGGACGGCTAAATTAATTACGCGTCATCCCAAAGCTGTCGCCCGTTGCGACCACATCATGACGTTCGGTTGAGCCCGCCTGGATGACCGGTGTCGATACAAGCGGCCGTTCGAGGCTCGCAGAAATGCTGATGATCTGCCGATGACATAGAAGAGGATCGCGGCAATCCCGATCTTCTGACGAGCGAGGCTCGAAAGCGTGCAGGGCAACGCTATCAATCGGAGGGTGCGAGCGTTTCCGTGATCTCCGCCGTCGGCATCGACGCGAGGCGCTGTCTCGTAGACTTTCAGCCGTGGCTGCCCCAGTCAAAGGTGATCAGCAGCGCGGTTAAGGGATTGCGCGACGCGACCGGTGGCGTCTTGCTGAAGGCGTCATGCCATTCCGGCCGTCCCACGACCCCACCCGACAGCAAGGGACCGGCTTTCCATACGGCGTGGCGGGATCGCCTGGCCAAACGGCAGGCGCCGGCAGAGCCCCCCGAAGCGCCGGCGCAGGGCGAGCCCGCGCCTTGAATGGGCAATCGGTCCGCCGTCAGCCGATCTCGGCCCGCTTGATCTCCTCGTCCATCGCGCCGACGACGAGCGCGAAGCGCGCCGGGTTGGCGACCGCCTGGTTCAGCCGCGCGGCATAATCCGATGTGGCGGCCGTCCAGCGCATCAGCGCCTTTTGCGAGCGCTGCTGCCGTTCGTAGAAATATTGGTTGTGGATGATCCCGGGCAAGTAGCGCCGCAGCGCATTGCGATCGAGCGGGTGCAGCGCGAGATGGGCGTTGACCACCCCCGCGATCTCTTCGAGCTCTCCGGCGCGTGCGAGCCGGGCGAGACGGTCGAGCGTGGGCCCTGCATGATGGCGATGTTCGGGCGAGCCCGCCTGCAGGATAGCCGCGAGATCCTCGGCAACGGATTGAATGTCGGTCATCTGCGCGGTCCTTCAAGAATGCTGATGTCGGCCATGCGCCGGCGCGACGGCCGGCGACTTCGGAGCAGCTGGGGTCGGCTGCGGGCTTGGCGGCGCTGGTGGGAGAAGCATCTGCACGGTCCCCGTCACATGCTGTTCCTGCACCTTTGGCGCATCATGGCCGAACGGGTTGAGGTCGGGGCGGAAGGCCCAGATACCCATCACCAGCAAGACCGCGAACGGCGCCGGAACGAGGAAGCACAGCACCGAATAGCCGATTTCGCCATTGCGCACCTTGTTCCAGTCCTTCTTGAGCCGCTTCTGCGACTCTGCGGCAATGCCCTTGAGCTCGTCATAGATATCGATCGGGGTGGACGGGCTCGCAATCAGCCGGCGCCGGATGTCGTCCATCCGGTCGAGCACCGGCTCCCACTCCTTCTTCTTGGGGTTTTCGCGCAGACGGATCCGATACGCCGTCTCGTCGAGCGTCGCGAAATCGGCGGAGCGGGACGTCGCCGACCGCTGGCCAGCGAGCGCAAGCGCGGCCGCGCCCCATTTCGCGAAATCGGCGCGCTGGTCGTTGATCCAGGTCTGGCGAAACTCCGAGATCTTGGTGCCGCGATTGATGATCAGCGTGAAGATGCCCACGATCGTCGTGATGACGACCGCGGCCGTCAGTCCGGATCCACTGTCCAATGTCGCTACTCCCTTAAAATCGCCATCCGCTGCCGAAGGTGGCCCGAGAAAATGGGAAGACCGCAAGCAACGGGCAAGGTGGCCGCCCCGTCGATCCGCTCGAAAATGGACCCAGTCGGCACCCTCAGCACTGCCACGCCGAGGCGATCGGCGGTGATTAGCCGCACCTAGACCGTCCGGCGCGCTGCCAGCTGATCGAGCAGTGCGTCGTGTTGGGCCTCGATCGCCTCGGCCCGTTCGAAAATCTCCATCGCGTGGCATCCGCGCGCCATCACGAGCGCCTGGTGCCGCACCGCCTGGACGACATCGTCCGGCCAGCGCGTGAGGCTGAGCCACGGCCAGCCGGTCGCGGGCGGCTCGTAGCGCGCGATCATCACCTGATCCGAGTGCAGCGCCGAGGCCTCTGGTCGAACAGATCGGGAGGAACGAGCGTCTGGCGTGGCGCCGTCAGAAAGGCTTCGAACGCCTGCTGCTCCTGCTCGCTATCGAGAATGGCCGAATAATAGCCGTCGAGCGCCAGCCCCCTGCCCCGGTTGCCAGCAGGGACATTGATCGCCATCACGCTCGGCACGGTGACGACCGGCGCTGGATAAAGGAGGCGACGCAACGCCAGCCCGTCGGCGAGACTAGAGACGGGGCTTGGGGCCGTGGGGCTGTCCTTCTAGGGGCTTGGAAGGTTCGACCGTGCTGTCCTGCTGCCCTGCCCGCTTACCGATCGCCTCGTTCGGCGTCGGCGTGGCCTGCGGAAGATGCGCTGCAGCGAAACGCTCGATCCGCTCGGCCAGCGCCGCATCCTCCCGATCGCGCGAGGCGCGCAGGCGCGCGGCCGCCGCCGCATAGACGCGCTGGACATAGGGATCGACCGCCTCGGCGGTCGCCGGCGCCGATACCGGTTCGCCGCGCAGCACCTGCATCGCCGCGCGGCGCTGGTTGGCGCGATGCACCTCCGTGCGCTCATGCTTCACCCGCGCACGCCTGGCGATCTGCGGTGTCGCGTCGGCGTCGATCCCGCGCATCCTGAGCTCCAGCGCCATCGTGCGCCGAAAATAGAGAAGATCGTCCTTGTTGATCCGGAGCGCCCGCCCCTCATGGCTGACCGCGCGCACAGTTAGGTGGACATGGGGGTGCGGCCGGTCGGCATGCAGCGCATAGACATAATCGAACCGCTCGCCGAACACATGGCGCGCCGTCGCCGAGACGGCGTTGCGCAGCGCGATCGGATCGGTGCCCTTGGGCATTGAAAATTGCAGGCGGCGTGCGTCGGGGCCGCGATAGCGCCGCTCGCCGTCATAGGCGTCTTGGTTCTGTTGGTGCCAGTCGTCGGCCAGCCGTTCGAGTTCGACATTGTCAACTAGCAGGCAGCCGTCCTGATCGAAGACCTGCTCCTCGCAGTTGCGCGAGATGTAGGTCATGTTGGCGTAGGTATGGTCGGCCCCGAAGGTGGGCTTGGTCACCTTGACCATGACCTGTGGGGCGCGGCGCTCGAGCCGCGCGAACTGCTCGGCGGTCTGCTTGTCGGTCGGACGGAACGGAAGGGCGAGCAACGCGGCAGCCACCCCCTCGCCGCTCCCACCCTTGCGCCGCTTGGGATGGGTCGGTCGCCAGACATACCAGGCGGTGTAGAGTTCCTTGTAGCTCGACATCAAATCTGCTCGTCTTCGTCGGTGCCGACCACCGAAGGATGGAAATCGACCTCCTGGTCGGCTGCCGTTCGGATGTCCCAGTAGCGGCGTTCCCGCCCGAGATAGACATCGACGTCCGCCACCAGCCCCGCGATCTGGCGTACGAGATGGGGCAGCGAGGCGACGCCTTCGGCCAGCGCCTCGTCGGTCATCAGGCCCCGGTCTCGCAGCGTCCGCTCGGTTGGTTGGGCAAACTCGTTGGCCGCCCGCGCGATTTGGTTGATGTTGACCCCGATGCGACGCAGCTCGTTGCGAACGAGTCCGAGGGCATTGGTGGTGCTCGCCGGTGGCGCCTTGCGCAGCCCCAGCCAGCGGCGGACCAGCACCGTGCAGAACTGCGCGGGTCGCAGCGCGAGGATAGCGCCATGCGCCTCGACCGCCAGCACCTCCTCGGGTGTCAGCGCGAGCTGGAACCGCAGCCCCTTGGGTCGGGCGGGTTCGGATGGACGTGCATGGGCGTGGCGCGCGCCGGGATGGGCGCGGTCGAACTCGCGACGATGCCGGTCCTTGACGTCCGGACGGTTCAGATAGGCGTAGAGCTCGAGTTCTCGGACCGCCGCGCGGTGCTGCCGTCGTCAGGCTTGGCGGGCCCCTGATCGGCGAGCTCACGCTCGATCATGC
>BACX01000469.1 GCA_000333335.1 Sphingomonas-like bacterium B12
CGTTCGAGGACGTGCTGATCCTGCCGAAAGCGACGCCGCGCAGCGATCCGTCGTGGTTCGGCTTCCCGATCACGATCCGCCCCGACGCGCCCTTCACCCGCGACGAGCTGGTTCATTGGCTGGAGGCGCACCGCATCGCCACGCGCCTGCTGTTCGGCGGCAACCTGATCCGCCAGCCCTACATGCGCCGCCGCGATTTCCGCGTGGTGGGCGAGCTGGCCAATGCCGATCTGGTGACGACCAACTGCTTCTGGATCGGCGTCTTCCCCGGCCTGACTGACGACCACCTGCAATATATGTGGCTCATGCCGCCCGTGCCCCAGATCTGGACGTTCAGGTCTTCCTCGTAGCTCGCCACGGCCCGCGCGATCGCCTCGCCGAGCGCCCAGCAGCGACTGCCCGAAGGCGGCGGATAGGTAACGACGTTGACGGCCAGCGGGATCACCCGGCATGGCCATTTGTCGGGCTTACCGAACATCATCGAGAGCGGGACGGTGAGGCCGTGATCGACGTCCATCTCGTTGATGATGGTCATGTCGAATTCGTCGAGGATGCAGCTTTGCGCGATATGCCAGGCGAGATCGGGATGGCCCTCGACCATCGGTACCTGTCGCGGTCCCCAGCCCTCGTCGGCGGGTCTGAACTCTTCACCACAGCCGATCGCGAAGGTCGGGATGATCTTCATATCGAAGGCCGAGGCGTGATCGTTGTAGACCAGGATCACGACGTCGGGTTTCTCAGCCGCCTCCCACGCCTTGGTCCACTCGAAGCCGGCGAAGGCGGGGCGCCAGTAATCCTCCTGCGTCTTGTCGAAATCGGACGCGACGCCGAGCGCGGGAATGTGGCTGGAGGCGACGCCGGCGGTGATGCGGGCCATCAATTCTTGTCCTTGATCGAGCGCTGCCCTTGCGGAGAGCGGCCGCCGGCGATCATCATCGCGGCATAATCTTCGAGGCTCATCCCGCTCATCGTGCTGACCGCCTGCAGGAAGCTCTGTCCGTCGCTTGAGAAGATCTTCGAGAGAAAATAGATGTTTCCGCCGAGATCGAGCAGGCGGTTGTAATCGCGCTCCAGCACCGCCTGCTTCTGCTCGTCGCTGAGCTTCCAGTCGTCGAGATAGGCGCGCTCGTCCGCCTTCCAGCGCTCGCGATTCTCGGGCTTCATCAGGCTCATGGCGAACTGGTTGAGTCGGTAGCCCTGCCTTGCGCGCTTCGCGGTGAAGACGCGCGTGCCGGGAATGTCGTCGAACTCGGCGAGATAGGCGTGGATGTCGCCTACACCCTTCTTGTCGGGTCCGGTCACAAGCCCCTCGCCTTCAATTGCGCATCGAGACGCGGGAAGACGCGGCGTGCATTGCCCTCGAAGATCGCGTGGCGCTCGGCCTCGCCGATATCCAGCGCATCGACATAGCGCTTGGTGTCGTCGAAATAATGGCCGGTGGTGGGATCGATGCCGCGCACCGCGCCGACCATCTCGGATCCGAACAGGATGTTCTTGTTCTCGATCACGTCGGCGAGCAGGTCGATGCCCGGCTGGTGATAGACGCAGGTGTCGAAAAACACGTTGTTCATCAGATGCCCGTCGAGCGCCGGCTTCTTGAGCATGTCGGCGAGGCCCCGGTAGCGGCCCCAATGATAGGGCACCGCGCCGCCGCCGTGCGGGATGATGAAGCGGAGCGTCGGGAAATCGGCGAACAGGTCGCCCTCCAGAAGCTGCATGAAGGCGAGCGTATCGGCGGCGATGTAATAGCCGCCGGTCGCGTGCATCGCCGGGTTGCAGCTGCCCGAGACGTGGATCATCGCCGGCACGTCCAGCGCCGTCATCGCCTCGTAGAAGGGATACCAATAGCGGTCCGTCAGCGGCGGGGCGGTGAAGTGGCCGCCGCCCGGATCGGGATTGAGGTTGCAGCCGATGAAGCCCATGCCCACGCAGCGCTCCAGCTCTGCAATCGAATTGGCCATGTCGGTGTTGGGCGATTGGGGCAGCATGCAGACGCCCGCGAAGACCTCCGGATAGAGCGCCACCACGCGCGCAATCAGATCGTTGCAGCGGGTCGCCCATTCCTTCGCGACGGCGGCGTCGCCGACATGCGGCGCCATCGCGGAGGCGCGCGGTGAGAAAATCGTCATGTCCGCGCCGCGTTCCTTGATCAGGCGCAACTGGTTGGCCTCGATCGTCTCGCGGATCTCGTCGTCGGTGATGTCCGGATAAGGCGGCGCCTCGCGGCCTTCCTTGAAGGCTTTTTTCTGCTCCTCGCGCCAGGCGTCGTGGCCCTTGGGCAGGACGGTGTAATGGCCGTGGCAATCGATGATCATGCTGCTTCAACCTTCTCCGCGTCGGCCAACGCCGAAAGTTTCGCCTCTAGCCCGGTCGGCGGCCGGCCGGTTCCCAGCGATCCGATCGCGCGCTGCCGCTCGACCGTGCCGCGCGTCATCGCCGCGCCGGTGCCGAGCGCATCGAGCGTCTTGACCACCTCCTCCATCTCGGCGGCGCGGCGCAGGCCGTGGACCATCATGCGATCGAGATTGTAATCGGCGCGCTCGGCCCATGTGGCGGGCGCGGAACTGGCGTCGAGTGAGGCCAGCACCTCGGCCAGCACGCCTGCCCTTTCGGCGGCTGTAACGCATTCGGCGGTGAGCGCCTCGATGCCCTTCACGATCACCGAGCGGATCATCTTGATCGATGACGCCCGTCCCACCTCATTCCCGGCCACATCGACCCGATCAAACCCCAAATTCCTGAGAGCGGCCTGCGCCTGCAAAGCGAGCGCACCACTCACCAAAATGGGAACAGAGAGCCCCGAGGCGACAACAGGCGCCATGATCGCCATATCAACATAATGGGCGCCAGCTCGCTCGATCATTTGTGCGGCTGCAGCCTTGGTTTGCGGAGCTACGCTGTTGCCGTCGAGGTAGAATGCGCCGTCGCGAATCGACCGAGCGGCCTCCTCTGCCGCAGACAACGCCTGGTCTGCCGTAACCAAAGACAGAATGACCAATGACGAACTCACCGCTTCATCGGACGTGAGCGAGTCGATGATCCCAGCTGCAGCATAATCCGCGAGCTTGGCGCCGGCTACGAAGCGATCGCCGAGGGTCTTCTTGTCGAAAGCCGTTGCTTGGTCCTGCCACTTCGCAGCGGTAGCGAGACTTTGCCCCGCTTCTCCAAAACCAACGAGGGCGACCTTGAAATCCATGGCAAGCACAATACCCGCGACAGGAAATTCCTCTTCATAGGAACCATGCTCGGATCATTCATTTTTGCGAATTTGCGAGTGGCCACACGCTTCCGCTGCTTTGGTAAGCATGCCGAGAAAGGCAAGCTGGAGCGGCGTCGGACGCCAATCTTCACGTACGGTGACGCCGATGGTTCGATCGAGGTGGCCAGGTGCCGAGCCAATCTTTTCGAGCCATCCTGCCTCAAGTTCCACGGCGACCTGATCGGGAGACAGAAGGGTGAGTTGATCGCTGCCTAGGAGGAGCTCCCGGATCGTAATGACTGAACCGCATTCGATGAGGACGGGAGGGGGCTCGGTACCGAGGCTTTGAAACATACGCACCCAAAGGGTTCGTAGCGGCGCACCGGCACCCGGAACAATCCACGAGTAGCTTGCCAGCGATGGCCCGGATAGGTCCCCACTGAGCGCCAACGGATGCCCAGCGCGCCCTACAATGATCGGCTGGTCGTGAAAAAGGGGGGTGCTTTTGAGATCAGGCCCTGGCTCAAGCCGAAGAGCGCCGAGCATGATTGAAATATGACCTTCTCTCAGCGGACCTATCAAATCGGCATACGATCCTTCGACGATAGATAACCCCACCTTTGGGTGTGCTGCGCGAAATGCCGAAATAGTGAGCGGAAGAAGACGGGACCGCGATAACGGCATCGCCCCTATCACGATCCTCCCCGTTTCGCGGCCTTGCGTCGCCGCAAGCTCCACGAGTGCAGATTCGATCTCGCCGATTGCAAGCGTAAATCGGCGTACCGCATCTTTCCCTCGCTGGGTGAGAAGCAAACTATGGCCGCGTCGCTCGATGACAGGCGCACCGAGAGCGGCAGCGAGATCTGCAACGGAACGATGAAGAGACGCCTCGGACAGACCGGTCGCTCTAGATGCGGAGGAATAGCTTCCCGCTCTCGACAATGCGAGAAACGCGCGGATCTGCGAACTGGTGGGCAATCGAGGCCCGATGAGACGGACCATGGCTACGGCTCGGGCTGCGAGAATACGCCCCGGCTCGGTTGGTTCCATGCCGCCGCGCGAGCGAACGAACAACGGCATTCCCAGCTGTCGCTCGAGCTTACCGATACCTTGCGTCAACGCAGGCTGACTGAGGTGAACACGTCGGGCAGCGTCGCTGAGCGAACCTGAAGCCACGATGGCCGCGTGAGCGCTCAGATGACGGGTATTGAAGTCGTAGGGGGACATTTGACGAAATTAGCATATTCCTATGATCGACGTAGGGCTATGCCTATTTGACAAGATCGGCGTCGGCTCGCGGAAATGAATCCTTATTCGCCCAAGGTGGCGTCCGCCCCGATCGCCCCATAGAGCGTGATGCGGTTGCCGATGTCAGTCAGCATCGTGCCGATCCGGGTTTGCTGCGCAGCATAAAGCGTCCGCTGATCGGTCAGCGCGTCGATGAAGGTGCCCGTACCAGCGCGATATTGCGCGTCCGCCAGCGAATAGGCCTTGGCGGAGGCGGCGACCAGCCGATCCTGCGCGGCGCGCTGGTCGGTGATCGTGCCGCGCCGTGCCAGGCCATCGGCGACGTCCCGGAAGGCCGACTGCACGGCCTTCTCATATTGCGCGAGATAATAGTCTCTCTGCGCCTTGGCATATTGCAGGTTGCCCTTGTTGGGGCCTCCCAGCAGCGGGACGCTGGCCGACGGCGCCACGTTCCAGTTGAGCGCGCCGCCGGTGAACAGCGACGAAAGCGCGCTTGACGCCACGCCCACCGCAGAGGTGAGCGTGATGGTCGGGAAGAAAGCGGCGCGCGCCTCGCCGATCGCGGCATTGGCGCTCTTGAGGCTATGCTCGGCCTCCAGCACGTCGGGCCGCTGGAGCAGCACCTGCGATGACAGGCCGGCGGGAACGTTGCCGATACTGCTATCGAGTTCGGCCAGCGAGGCCGGCAGCAGGTCATCCGCCACCGGAGCGCCGACCAGCAGCTCCAGCGCGTTGCGGTCCTGCGCGACGAGCGTCGTGTCATTGGCGACGTCGGACTTCGCCTGCTCGATCACGGTGATCGCGCTCTGCACGTCGCCCGCGCTGGCGAGGCCGGAGTTAAACAGCGACTGGGTCAGTTCCAGCGATCGCTGGCCGCTCGCCACGGTATCCTTCGCGACCATCAGCAGATCCATGTCGGATGCAAGCGTGGCGTAAGCGGTGGCCGTCTCGGCGACGATGGTCAGCCGGGTGGATCGCATACCGGATTCGGTCGACAGATAGGTCTCGAACGCTTCCTTCGTCTGATTCTTCAGCCGGCCGAACAGGTCGAGTTCGAAGCTGCTCATGCCGACATTGGCCGAATAGCTGTTCGTATCAAGCGCGGATGTCTTGATGCCGCGCGTGATGCTGCCGTCCGCACCGCCCGCGATGGTGGGCAGCTGATACGACCGCTCGACATGATATTGCGCGCGCGCCGAGGCGACGCTCGCCAGGCTGGCGCGCAGATCGCGGTTGTTGGCGAGCGCCTGCTCGATCACCTTCTGCAGCTTGGGATCGGCGAACACGGTGCGCCATGCCATGCCCGGCTTGCCGTCCTGCTCGGCCCCGTAAGCGGCGCCCTGCGGCCATTGCGACGGCGCGGCGGAGGCCGGCCGGACATAATGGGGCGCCATATCGCAGCCCGACAGCATGGTGCCCAGGCCGAGCAGGGTGAGGATCGTACGGCGCATCAGGCTTCCTCCGCCTTGGGCGCGGAGCCGCGATGGAACAGGCGGCCGACCACGATGAAGAACATGGGGACGTAGAAGATGGCGAGCACGGTGGCGGTCAGCATGCCGCCCAGCACCGCGGTGCCGATCGCGATGCGGCTCTGCGCGCCCGCACCGCTCGCCACCGCCAGCGGGAAGACGCCGGCCATGAAAGCGATCGAGGTCATCAGGATCGGCCTGAGGCGGACGCGCGCCGCCTCCAGCGCGGCATCGACCATGTCGCGTCCTCTTTCGCGGCGGGCCAGTTCGGCGAACTCGACGATCAGGATCGCGTTCTTGGACGCGAGGCCGATGGTGGTGAGCAGGCCGACCTGAAAGTAGATGTTGTTCTCCAGGCCCCGCAGCGTCACCGCCAGCACCGCGCCGATGATGCCGAGCGGGATCACCAGCATCACCGCGAACGGGACCGACCAGCTTTCGTAAAGCGCGGCGAGGCACAGGAACACTACGACGATCGACAGCGCGTAGAGGTAGAGCGCCTGCCCGCTCGACTGGTTCTCCTGATAGGAGAGGCCGCTCCACGCATAGCCGGTGCCGGGCGCCAGCTTCTGCTGGAGCGCGATCATCTCTTTCATCGCGTCACCCGAGCTGTAGCCCGCACCGGCATCGCCATCGATCTCGTAGGAGGAGCGGCCGTTGAAGCGCGACACGCTGTTCGCGCCTTTCTCCCAGCTCATCGTCGTGAAGGAGGAGAAGGGGACCATCGTACTCGGCGTCGTGGTCGAGGCGAACGTGCCGCTCGACCGGACATACCATTTGGCGAGATCGTCGGGCAGCATGCGCGAGGGCGCGTCGGCCTGCATATAGACGCGCTTGACGCGGCCGCGATCGATGAAGTCGTCGATATAGGTCGAGCCCCAGGCCGAGCTCAGCACGGCGGTGGCATCGGCGCTGGTGAGGCCCAGCGCGCCCAGCTTGGCATCATCGAACTTCACCCGCAGCTGCGGCGTGTCGGGCAGCGTCGAGGCGCGCACGGCGGAGAGCTTGGGATTCTTCTGCGCGGCGGCGATCAGCGTGTCGCGCAACGCCACGAACTTGTCGCGCGGCATGTGCTGGTGTTG
>BACX01000468.1 GCA_000333335.1 Sphingomonas-like bacterium B12
GGAGAGGCCGATCGCGCGGATCTTCCCCTCGCGCACGAGGTCGGCCATCGCGCCCATCGAGTCCTCGATCGGCACGTTCCGATCGAGCCGGTGCATGTAATAGAGGTCGATCACGTCGGTGCGCAGGCGAGCGAGCGCCGCCTCGCAGGTCGCCTTGATCCGCTCGGGCCGCCCGTCGAGCGTGCGCTTGCCGTCGACGACATCGAGCACGCACTTGCTCGCCAGCGTGAACTCGGCGCGGCGATGCATCACCGCGCCACCGATCAGCCGCTCGTTATGGCCATCCCCGTACAGCGCCGCCGTATCGAGGAAGGTCACGCCGGCGTCGAGCGCGTGGTTGAGCAGGCGCGCGCCCTCCGCGTCGCTCGGAATCGGCGGATAGGCCTGGCTCAGGTTCATGCAGCCGAGGCCGATCGCGGAAACCTCGAACGGTCCGAGTGTGCGGGTGGGCAGCGCCATGGAATCAGCCTTTCAGTTGCTCTTCCAGCGCCCCCAGCACGCGGTAGCAGGGCATCACCTGCGCCACCGACGAATTGGGCTCGCGGCCTTCGCGGATGGCGGCGATGAACTCGCGGTCCTGCAGCTCGATGCCGTTCATCGAGACATCGACATGGCTGACGTCGACCGGCTCCTCCTTGCCCGTCACCAGATCGTCGTAGCGCGCGATCCAGGTGCCGTTGTCGCAGATGTAGCGGAAGAAGGTGCCGAGCGGCCCGTCATTGTTGAAGCTGAGCGACAGCGTGCAGATCGCGCCGCTTTCCGCCTTGAGCTGGATCGACATGTCCATCGCGATACCGAGTTCGGGGTGGATCGGCCCCTCGATCGCATTGGCCTTGACGATCGGCCCCGCCTGATAGGCGAACAGGTCCACCGTGTGCGCGGCATGGTGCCAGAGCAGGTGGTCGGTCCAGCTGCGCGGCTCGCCCTTGGCGTTGATGTTCTTCCGCCGGAAGAAATAGGTCTGCACGTCCATCTGCTGGATGGCGATCTCTCCGCCGACGATCTTGTTGTGGACGTACTGGTGGCTGGGATTGAAGCGGCGGGTGTGGCCGACCATGCAGACGAGGCCGGTCTCTTGGCTCTTCGCCAGCACCGCTTCGGCATCGGCGAGGCTGTCGGCGAGCGGGATCTCGACCTGCACATGCTTGCCCGCGTTCATGCAGGCGATCGCCTGCTCGGCGTGGAGCTGGGTCGGCGTGCAGAGGATCACCGCGTCGACCTCCGGCATCGCCAGCGCATCGGCGAGATCGGTCGAGACGTGGGCGATGCCGTATTTTGCGGCGACCTTCTGGGTCGCCTCCAGCGTGCGGCCGATCAGGCTGACCACCTCGACGCTATCGATCTTCTTCAGGCCGTCGAGATGCTTTTCACCGAAGGCGCCGGCGCCGGCGAGGGCTATTTTCATGCGTCAAACTCCATCATCGCCGCCAAAAGTCTTCGTCATGCCGGACTTGATCCGGCATCCCGCTTCTTCCTTCCCGGCGGATCAGAAGAAGAAGCGGGACCCCGGCGCAAGGCCGGGGTGACGATGGGAGGTTCGCTAACTCACCGGTTCGAGCACGATATGGCCGACCGCGGTGTTGCTGGCGGGGACGTGGTAGTGGCGATGCAGTTGGCGCGTTTCCTTGCCGAGCGCGCCGCGCATGATCAGCCACATCACCATCTCGATCCCTTCCGATCCCGTCTCGCGCAGATATTCGATGTGCGGGATGTGGCGCAGCTCGTCGGTGGTGCCGACGAGGCGATCGAGGAAGCGATTGTCCCACTCGGCGTTGATCAGCCCGGCGCGTGTGCCCTGGAGCTGGTGGCTCATGCCGCCCGTGCCCCAGATCTGGACGTTCAGGTCTTCCTCGTAGCTCGCCACGGCCCGCGCGATCGCCTCGCCGAGCGCCCAGCAGCGACTGCCCGAAGGCGGCGGATAGGTAACGACGTTGACGGCCAGCGGGATCACCCGGCATGGCCATTT
>BACX01000467.1 GCA_000333335.1 Sphingomonas-like bacterium B12
TATCCGTATGGAGTCGAGCGTGTCGCGATCCTCGTAGCCCGTCACGCCGACATCGGCGGCGGCGAACACGACGCAGGGCATGCCGTTGTCGATCAAAGTCACCTTCACGCCGTTGATCTCGTCCACACCGTTGCCGGTCGGCAGCAGCGCGCCGCACGAGGAACCGGCGGTATCGCGAAAGGCGAGCGGGATCGGCGCCGAGGTGCCCGGCACGCCGCTGATCGAGGCAGCGCCCTCGTAAGTGACGATGCCGTCCGGCGTCCGCACGGTGGCGACGGCGACCTGCCCGGTATTCTCCATGAAGATGGCGACGCGGGTCTCGCCGTCCTGCGCCTCGACCAGCCCGCGCTCGAGCGCGAAGGGGCCGATGCCGGCGAGGACGTTGCCGCAATTCTGCGCGTCGGTGACGATCGCCTGATCGACGAACACCTGCAGGAACAGGTAATCGACATCGACTCCGTCCCGCTCCGATTTCGCCACCACGCCGACCTTGGAGGTCAGCGGATCGGCGCCGCCCATGCCGTCGATCTGGCGCGGATCTGGCGAACCCATCACGCGCAGCAGGAAGGCGTCGCGCGCTTGCGTTTCGGCAGGCAGATCCTCTTTCAGGAAATAGCCGCCCTTGGACGTGCCGCCGCGCATCCACATGCACCGCACGCCCTCAGACATATTTCAGGCCCATCTGCTCGAGCTTGCCGCGCATGTCGTAGATGTCGAGGCCGAGTTCGCCGGCGGCGAGGCGTTTGCGCTTCCCCTCCTCCGCCGCCTCGCGCTCCTGCGCCTTCTTCAACACGGCGGCGGCATCGGCGCGTTTGACCACGCAGACGCCGTCGTCGTCGGCGACAATCACGTCGCCCGGTTCGATCGCGGCGCCCGCGCACACCACCGGCACGTTGACGGAGCCGAGCGTCGCCTTCACCGTCCCCTGCGCGAACACCGCCTTGGACCAGACCGGGAAGCCCATCTGGGTGAGATCGCGCACGTCGCGCACCCCAGCATCGATGACGAGGCCCCGGCAGCCGCGCGCCATTGCCGAGGTGGCGAGCAGATCGCCGAAATAGCCGTCGACGCAGGGCGAGGTCGGCGCGAGGACGAGGATGTCGCCCTCCTTCAACTGCTCGATCGCAACATGCACCATCCAATTGTCGCCCGGCGGCGCCGAGATGGTGACGGCGGAGCCTGCGATGCGCGCGCCGGAATAGATCGGCCGCATGTGGTGGGCGAGCAGGCCGATGCGCCCCTGCGCCTCGTGCACGGTGGCGACACCGGCATGGGCAAGGCCGTCGATAACGGCAGCGTCGGCGCGCTCGATAGTCTGGACGACGACGGGCATCGGCAATCTCCTCAGGCTAGTTCTTCGTGCGCGAGCAGCTCGGTATCGATCTGCGCCTGCATCGGCGCGGCATAGCGCGCGCCGGTGAGCGCATTGGGCGGGAACAGGGCATCG
>BACX01000466.1 GCA_000333335.1 Sphingomonas-like bacterium B12
CGACTGCATCGCCCGGATGATGAGAGACGATCCTTCGAAGCGCCTGCTGCGCGTGATGGATAAGCGGATCAAATCTACGCATGAGGCGATCTAGTTCGATAACGGCCGGGCCAACGGTATAGCGACCCGAGCGACTTCCGACGAGAAGTCCGGCATTCACGAGGCTGCCAACATATTGATAGGCGGTGCTCCCGGATAAGTTTAGCGCGGCTGCGATCGCGTCGACTGTCCATTCAGGTTGCTCGATCGTGTAAAGACCTAAGATTGAAAGAACCCTGTCGGCGGTCGCCATCGTTTCCCTTGCCAGTGAATCATTCGTCCGAGATGATGCAGATAGCAGGGAAAAACGAGCCGGTGTAGGCGGACTTCCAAGGCCACGCCGATCAGGCAAGGCTGGCTCCTCCATGCCAAGGACGAACCGGTAGACACTTAATCAGAGATTTGCGGAAAAGCAGACGCGCTGGTTGTCGCGAGATCGACGCGAAGCGCTGCGGACCCAATGGTCCCCCGTTTCCGGGTCATCGATCGTTTCACTTTTCGCCAAGAAGGATATCAACAAAGAGAACCTGCCGCCGATCGGCTATCCGACTTTGGTGGCCTGACCTCCCACGAGGAGTGCCTCGCCGCTAAATTCCGGGCTGTACGTCCTAAAGTGCATGAACGGGCGGTCATCGCGTTGCGCGGTCTATCTTCGCGTGTTTGGAAAGAGTACCCATGATAAGCTGAGTCATTTATTGTCAGCCAGTTCCGGCCAATAAAGTCGCGTCGGATTATCGACCAGTAGCTTACGCTGGAGTTCCGCAGTCGGCGCGATGCGCGGGATCACGTCGACGAGACCGGCGTCGTCGGGGATACGATTCTCCATGTTCGGATGCGGCCAGTCGGTACCCCACAGCACGCGGTCCTGATAATCCTCGACCAGCGGGCGGACAGCGGCGACGAAGTCATCGTACGGCTCG
>BACX01000465.1 GCA_000333335.1 Sphingomonas-like bacterium B12
ATGATGAGTGTCGGCATCGTGAAGGAGGCGAGGTCAGGACGGAAATCAGTCCTGCCGAATGCGTCGACGCAATCGATGGTGGCCTTCGGGCTCGCCATCACGGCGAGTTGGAACGTCCAGTCGAGCAGCGCCGAACTCACCGGGCTCGACACCATGCCGACGCCATAGAATTGCTTGGCGAAGGTCTGAAGGAATTCGAAGCGGTCCTTGCGGATATTCTGCTTCATCTCCTCAAAGACCGAGGCATCGACGCCGTCCTCGTTACTCTCGTCCTTGAGCAAATAGGGCACGACGGACGACACGAGCGCCGCCCTGGCGACGCGCTCCGGACCATGGCGCGAGAGATAGCGCGCGATCTCGCCACCACCCATGGAAAAGCCGACCAGCGTGGCGCTGCGGACATCGCCCACCTCGAGAATGGTCGCGAGGTCGTCGGCGAAGGTGTCGTAGTCGTAGGGGCCGACCGGATGCCCGGATTGGCCGAAGCCACGGCGATCGTAGGTGATCACGCGATGGCCCGCTTCGAGCAGTGCGAGCGTCTGATATTCGAACATGTCGCCGGTCAACGGCCAGCCATGTATCAGGACGACAGGAGAACCCGAGCCGGTGTCCTTGACGTGCAGGTTCGTTCCGTCGCGCGCCTGGGCGAAGGGCATGGCATCTCTCCTTGGAATCGAGATGTCTGAACAGACGGGCCGGTCGGCCGTTCCTGAGAAATCCAGCTTTTTCCGCCGCTTTTACTTGGATCAATGTACGCCTGCGCTCGTCCGATCGTTCCTGGCGACCAGCGGATAAGAGAGTCCATCTTCCGCTCGAGAATGGAACGTCGCCGCAGGCTGGCCGGTTGTGTCGGTTCGCCGAGGAGATCCGTATGCCCCCCATCACGCCCGTTCGCTTCTCGCCGGCCGTCGAAGACGTCGCGCCTGATGAGGCCAAGACGATCGAGGGTCTCAACGACGCCTTCGACGTCATTCTCGACCGCACCTCCGAGGATGGTTGGCACGCAATCCGATCGGTCCACGCCAAGTCGCATGGGATACTCGATGGAGAGCTCGCCATCGATAGCGGCTTGCCGGCCGAGCTCGCACAGGGGCTATTCGCCAATCCGGAAACCCACAAGGTCATCCTGCGGATGTCGACGAATGCCGGCGACATCCTTCCGGACAGTGTGAGCCTCCCGCGCGGTCTCGCCATCAAGGTGCTCGACGTCGAAGGCGAGCGTCTGCCGGGCGCAGGCGGGAATACGCAGGACTTCGTCATGGTCAACGGCCCGGTCTTCCAGGCGAAAACCGCCGAAAAGTTTCTCGGCAACCTGAGAATGCTCGCCAAGACGACCGACCGGATGGAGCGAACCAAGGTCGCGATCTCAGCCGTCCTGCGTGGCGTCAATAATGCGCTTGGAGCTGTCGGGATCGAAAGCCCTGCGGTCAACTCGCTGGGCGGCGCTCCCAATGTCGAGCCGCTCGGCGAAACTTACTACAGCGCCACCCCCTTCCGCTACGGCGATTATATCGCGAAGTTCAGCCTGAGGCCGGTCGAGCCGGCGATGACGGCTCTCACGGGCAAGATCATCGACATCGATGGCCGGGACAATGCCATTCGCGAGCACGTCCGCGACGAGATGCGCGGGATCGATGCAGTCTGGGAATTTCGCGTCCAGCTCTGCCGTGATCTCGAGAAGCAGCCCATCGAGGATTCAACGGTCGAATGGAGCGAGGATGAGTCTCCTTTTCAGCGCGTCGGCATTATCCGCGCCAATGCGCAAGACAGCTGGAAGCAGGATCGAGTCCGCGAGGTGGAGGACACAATGCGGTTCAGCGTCTGGACGGGGCTGGCGGCTCACCTGCCGCTCGGGAACATCAACCGCGCGCGTCGGGATACCTACCGGTACTCGGCCGACTTCCGCGCATCCTTCAATGGCTGCCCATATCACGAGCCGCGCGCCGCGGAGCCGTCGCAGCCCTGAGAAACGGGAGTGACGGTCGAGAATCGCGAGTGCGGATCAGGTAGAATCTGGAGGAGCCGTCGCGCCGTTCTCTAAAGATTGCCCTGCTCGCTCTCCGGCACATCGTCGCCAGGCCGAAAATAGAGCGCGGCGCATTCGTCTTTCAGGCACCCGCCGTCGATGACGAGATCGTCGCGATAGGCGTCCTTCACGAAATCCATCGTGTCGAGGTTGCGATCCTCAAAATACATACGGTGCACGTCCTCACGCCCCGCGCCGAAGACGATGCGCCCGACCTTGGTCCAGATCGTTGCCATCGTGCACATGCCGCAGGGCTGGAGCGTCGAATACAGCACCGCCCCGTCGAGGCCCGGTGCGTCCGCGATTTGGGCGGCCTCGCGAAACGCTACCAGTTCCGCATGCGCGGTCGCATCGTTCCAAGCATCGGTTCGGTTCCGTCCACGCGCAATCACTTTGCCTTTTCAAAGAAGCACGGCCCCGATCGGAGACTTGCTCGGATCGTTTAATGGCTGCGTCGCGACTTCGATTGCGACGCGCATCCAACGTTCTCGTCCGAC
>BACX01000464.1 GCA_000333335.1 Sphingomonas-like bacterium B12
GCGTTGAGCGACCTCGTCGCGGTCTTGGCGACCATCTTCGGCGTCTCGTCGAGATCCTTGAAGTCGGTCGATCCCATCGCTTCACCGACCCAATAGCAGGCGGCGACCGCCGGGATCGTCCAGCCGACGTCGTTGAGCGACTGGAAGATCTGGGCCGAGGCGAAGTGGGCGCCATCCTCATTGCCGACGATAGCGGCGACCGCGACCTTCCCATAGCTCGGCATGCGGCCCTGATCGTCGGTCTCCTCGAGGAAGGCATCCATGCGCTCCATCACGCGTTTGGCGACGCTGCCCGCCGAGCCCATCCAGATCGGCGTACCGAGGATCAGGATGTCGGCTGCCAGGATCTTCGCCCGAATATGCGGCCAGTCGTCACCGTCGCCCTCGTCCGAGGTGACACCGGGGCGAATGTCGAAGGCGGCAGCACGAACCGTCTCGGCGACCGTCGCGCCCTTCGCCTCGAACTCCCTGGCGAGGACGGCGATCATCGCGTCGGTAGAGCTTTCGCCGCTCGTCTTGAGGGTGCAGTTGACGGGTTGGACGAGCATGACTTTGTCTCCACTGGGTTCTCTCGGATTGGGCTCGACGCCCCTCGGCGATCAGGCCGCCGACTTCAGCACCACCTTGCTCCAGCCGTCGATGGGTGTGCTCAGAGCGCAATG
>BACX01000463.1 GCA_000333335.1 Sphingomonas-like bacterium B12
GCGGTCCGACAGCATGGGGAGGCGACGCCGGTCGCGGTGAACTGGCGGGTGACGTGGTCGCTCAGCGCGTCATACTGGCTGTTCACGTCGCCGAGGAAGGGGGCGAGCTGCGGGTGGGTGGCGATGGTGTGGTGGCTCTCCATGAAAGCCTCCGCCATCACCTTCCAGTTGCACGGCACCACCTTGGAAACGTGCGCCGCCTTGTAGCGGTTGGCGAAATCGTAGCGATCGAAATGGTCGACGAGCGGCTGGAGCGTGTCCATCAGCGGCCGCGCGGCTGGATCGAAGTTGATGAAGACGAAGCCGCCCCACGTCTCCACTTTCACTTCCGGCAGGCTCACGTCCATCCGGTTGAACTGCGGGAAATCCCAGCCGATCGGGTTGTGCTTGAACGCGCCCGAGCATTTCCAGGCGAGGCCGTGATACTTGCAACGGAAATCGACCTTGTGGCCGCTCTTGTCGACCAGCTTGCGGCCGCGGTGCAGGCAGCTGTTCCAGAACGCCTTGATCGATCCGTCTTCCTGCCGAGTGACCAGCAGGCTCTTGCCGACATTCTCGTAGACGAAGACGTCGCCGGGATTGGGAATGTCCTCCTCGCGGCAGGCCCATTGCCAGACCTTCAGCCAGACGTGGCGCACCTCCTTGGCGAAGTGCGCGGGATCGAAATAGTTGGTGACGGGGATGCCCTCGTCGCCGAGGTCGCGGGTCGGCCCCTGGCGGAGATGATCGGGGATCGTGCGGGTGTCGCGCTCGAGGATGTCCTCGTAGGATTCGGACGGGTGACGGTCCGCGCGGAAATGGTTCGGCTGGTCCACGATGTCTCTCCGGGCCGGGCGCGCTGTGCGCCTCTTGCGATGGGTCGGGATGTTCGCTCCGATCGGTGGATGCGAGAACCTGTCCTTTGTCATAGAAAACATGTCGGTCGTTCTGTTGCAGGATGATTGTCCGGTTTTTTGAGGGTTGAGTGATGACGCTGGCGCTGACCGAATTGCTGCCCGAAAGTCTTGCGGAGGAGGGGGACGAGCCCGCTGGCTGGCAGCAGCGCAAGAGTCGCGCGACGCGCAACGCGATGCTGGATGCCGCGCTCGCCTGCCTGGCGGAGAGCGGATACGCCAACTGCTCGCTGCAGACGGTGGCGAAGCGCGCCGGCATCTCGCGCGGGGCGATGCTGCACCATTATGCGAGCAAGCTCGATCTGATGGCGGCGGTGATCGAATATGCCTTCTATCGGCGGATGGCGGACTTCCTCGATCGCATCCGCGCACTCACCGACACCCAGCGCGTCTATCAGGGGAGCGGCATCGCGATCTCCTACGCGACCTGCGGCACGCCTGAATACGCCGCCTATCTGGAACTGCACGTCGCCTCGCGCACCGATGCCGATCTGCGCGCCATCTTCCTCGATCGCGCACGGCTCTACGACCGGGTGTGGCGCGACGAGATCGTGCGGGTGTTCCCCGAATGGGCGGGCGATCCTCGGCTCGACATGCTCAACGATATGTCTGGGCGGCGTTGAGGGGCTG